>JAJFKK010000001.1 GCA_021773245.1 Gammaproteobacteria bacterium
ATTTCGATGACTTAACATGACACCTTTTGGTGTGCCTTCACTACCGCTTGAAAATAAAATAGCGGCTGTCGAATTAATATCGACTTTCTTGCAATACAAAAACTTGAGTATACCGGCTGGGAAAACCACGGCTGTTATTAAAGTGCGCAAGCTGGTGACTTTACTAATATCTTCTTTCAAGTCTTCCATATAAAGGAATTGACTATCAGGAAATGCATCATTGAGATCAATACCTTTCTTAACTAACTTCTCCATAAACTTACGTGACGTATAAATCGATTTTATACCGGCTTTATTTACTGCGCCCTGCAATGCTTCGCGACTTGCAGTAAAGTTTAAATTCACAACAGATTTGCCGCGAAGAATGGAAGCCATATTTGCAATGCAACCTGCACTACTAGTCGGCAATAACAATCCTATATTTTGTTCTGGCGAATGTTTTTTAATCAAACGAGAAAAACAAATAACAGCTGTTAAAAATTTATTGCCATTTAATGGGCCCGCTATTGAATCGGCGACAGATAATTCATCACCATTACGCTTTGCTGTATCAATAAATGCAGAGCCTATCGTTGGTAAATTACTAGTATAGTGCTCCCACGAATCAATTGATAAATCGAATATACGTTTCTTTAAATTTTCTGGTGTTATATCTATTGGCAATACATCACCAAAGGAAACAATGATGTCATGTTTAATACCACTGCTTCGTAGGTTCTTTAATTTTTCACTAGAACGCGAAAACCAACTACCCCATAAACCGCGAGTATAAAAAGGAAGAATAACGGCATTCGCGTTTTCGGCTGCTTTTTCATATCCACGTTGAAACTCAGATAACTGACCGGTTCGACTTATTGTTCCTTCTGGAAACAAACAAACAACATCACCGTTATTCAAACTGTTATTAATTTCTTGTAACGCACCTTTACTTGCGCCAGCAGAAACTGGAATAACGTTAAAAATATCTAAAAACCATTTTAGATACCAACGTTCATAAATATTACGGATCATGACAAAACGAATTGGTCGTGGCGATGCCATCTGAATGATGCCCCAGTCGATCCAACTAATATGGTTACCTAACATCAACACACCGCCCGTTTCTGGAATATTTTTCAATCCTAAAACTTCAAGGCGATAACGATGACCAATAATGTAGCTGACGATAAAGCGAACTAATGATTGCGGCAATTTATAAACCGTATATATCGTGCCGACGATGGCAACGACTAATAAAATATTGAATAGCCCAACACTGCTCATACCCATTACAGCAAACAAAACAGTGAGCCCAAGAAAACTCAACATGAAGATATTCTGTATAAAATTATTTCCAGCTAATACACGTCCGACTTCATCTTCTTCTGAATGGAATTGAATCAAGGCATTAAGTGGAATAAGTAACAAACCACCGAATACACCCCATGCGAGAAAATTCAGCATTTGAAAATAAATATTATCGACTATTGGCAAAGCAAATAAACATAGTGCGATACCAATAGAACCGACAGGTATCATGCCGGTTTCAATATGTGTTTTAGAAATTCGCCCCGCAATAAGCGAACCTATCATGATACCAATCCCGGCACAGGCTAAGGTGCCTTGAATCATCACGGTATTCATAATGTCCATTGTTTCTTTTGCGTGAGCTGGAAATGATGCCAACATCACTTGAGAAAGCGACCAAAATACAGATAAACCTATTACTGATAAAAAAATAACTTCACGGTTAGTAATAGCTTGAATATTTTCTTTTAAGTAAGAACCTTTTGTATATGTTTTCCAATTGAAATTCATTTCATCATCAACCGGCTGTTTTTGTGGCAAGCCATAAGCAAAACATAATTCGACAACACTAAATGCAACTAATGCCCAGCCTATCGGAGCAATACTTTCTAATAATAATCCTGTATCGGTAAAAACAGCATCGGCTAATAGATGTTCAAACAGGATTGAGAAAGCAAAAATACCGGCAAGAATAGCAATTGTTGTAGCAGCCTGAACCATACCGTTTGCTGAAGCCAAATTATCCTTACCGACTATTTCTTTTATATAGCCATATTTAGCTGGGTAATAAAATGCAATTTGCAATGCCTACATGAATGTCATGGCAAACGCAGGCCAGAACCAACCCATGTAATAAAATAACGTAATACAAAGCGTAATGCCGACAGCAACCCATGCACTGATTCGCATCACTTTATTTTTAGGGAATTTATCAGCACAAAAACCAGCAGGAGAAAGAAGCATAATAAATGGCAACAGGATTAACGCATTAACTATTGCCGTTAAGATGATTTGTTCTTGACCGTCGTAAACTTTGAAGACGGTATTTTGAATAATAATCTTGTGCCCTAAATCAACAAAAGCATTCAAGAAAACCATGATGATGTACGGAAGAAAACCGCGAAATTTAAATAGATGCTTCATCTGATTCGACTCCTAGTACTATTATTAGTAATTCCCTGTAAATTAATGTTTAGTCTTATAATAGACAACTAATGTTGTAATTGTTTTATTTTTATGTTCTATTCGTATCAATTCTTACTACCTTAAGTGAATCTTATGGCTCAAACACTTCACCTTATAAACACTCTGAAAAAAGCACTTAAGGGACATGGCCTCACTTACGCAGACATCGCCAAAAAAATTGATATGTCCGAAGCTAGTATAAAACGTATGTTCTCTGAAAAGAACTTTACTTTGAAACGATTGGAACAGCTATGTCAGTGTATGGATTTAGAGCTATCCGATTTACTAGCGCTGATGAAAGAAGATGAACCTAATATCAGCCAACTAAGTGAAGAACAAGAAAAAGAAATCGTCAATGACCTAGTGCTACTACTGGTTACGGTCTGTGTATTAAATCGATGGTCTCTTAATGACATTACGTCACGTTATAAAATTTCGGAAACAGAAGGCATTCAATTTTTAGCGAAATTAGATCGTTTAAAAATTATCGACTTACTTCCAAAAAATAAAATAAAACTTCTCGTTGCTTCTAATTTCGCCTGGATTGAAAACGGACCTATTCAAAAATTCTTTCAATCAAAAGTTGAAAAAGAGTTCTTCAGTGCTCGATTTAATAAAACGAATGAACGACTGTTCGTTATTAATGGTATGTTGGCTGAAAATTCCAATGCTGTCTTTCAAAAGAAAATGGAAAAACTGGTAAAAGAATTTAATGAACTGAATGACAGTGATGCGGGGTTACCATTGGATGAACGATACGGAACGACTGTTATTATGGCAGTCAGACAATGGGAATATGGATTATTTGAACATATGCGAAGATAGAACAAAGGCTGGTTTTTCAGCCTTTGTTCTTGATGCTTATGCAAACGGATTTTTTAAAACTATTGTCTCTGCGCGATCTGGTCCTGTAGAAATAATATCAATTGGTACACCCGTAACTTCTGAAAGACGATTTAAATAATCGACTGCATTCTTTGGTAGATCATCATAGTTGGTTGTACCGACTGTATTCGATTGCCATCCAGGATGTTCTTCATATATCGGCTTACATTTAGCGAACTCTTCTGCACCGATAGGTGGAATATCAATTATTTTACCGTCGATTTCATATGCCGTACAAATTTTAATTGTTTCCAATTCATCTAATACATCGAGTTTAGTAATACACAAACCGGTTAAGCTATTTATTTGTGCTGAACGACGAAGTGCAACTGCATCATACCAACCGCAACGTCTTCCTCTACCTGTTGTCGCACCAAATTCATGTCCTACTTTGGCAAGATGTGCTCCAGTATCATCGAATAACTCTGTAGGGAAAGGACCTGAGCCGACACGTGTTGTATATGCTTTGGTAATACCAAGAATATAATCGAAATGGCACGGACCAAAACCTGTGCCAGTTGCTGCACCACCTGCGGTGGTATTCGATGACGTAACGTAAGGATAAGTGCCATGGTCAATATCTAGCCATGTTCCTTGTGCGCCTTCGAACATAATGTTCTTACCTTCGTTATACAACTCATTAAGTCGACTACCTGTATCTGCAATCATAGGCACCAAGTCTTCAGAAAGCTTTCTTATATCATCTAAAGATTCCTGATAATCAATTGCATCACATTTATAATAATTCGTTAGCATGAAATTATGATACTCCAACACTTCTTCTAATTTACTTGCTAGAAGCTCATCATGCATAAGATCGCCTACTCGTAATGCACGTCGCGCAACCTTATCTTCATAAGCCGGCCCAATACCTCGACCAGTCGTTCCAATCGCTGCTTTGCCTTTGGCTTTTTCGCGCGCCTGATCAAGCGCAATATGGTATGGCAATATTAATGTACAGGCTTCAGAGATTTTGATGAATTTGCGTGCTGCAACACCATTCTCTTCCAGCATTTTAATTTCTTCCATTAACGCATGTGGACTAAGAACAACGCCATTGCCGATAAGACATTCAACACCATCATGTAAAATACCTGAGGGTATTAAATGAAGGACTGTTTTTTTACCTTCAATAATAACGGTATGACCGGCATTGTGTCCGCCTTGAAATCGCGTAACAGCTGCAACATCTTCCGTTAATAGGTCAACTATTTTACCCTTACCTTCATCACCCCATTGGGTACCCAGTACTATTATATTTTTACCCATTTAACTTTTTTAAGTAACTAATCACGCAATACCTTATTGTTCGTGACGCTACTCTCCCCTATATTAATTAATCTATTTAATAACCCACTCATCATTTTCTAGCATGAGTTGTTGATTACAATTCATTTCACTTGCTGTTGCTTGTTGTCCTTCTAATTCTTGAACAACGACTTTGCCTGAATCACGTAATTCATTAATTTTTTTCTGTAATGAAAGGTCTTCTGATGCAGGTGCAAAAATTCTTTGTGCAACTTTTTTTTCATTAGCTTGAAATTTTAACAAGGACTTCACATCCAAACTAAAGCCTGTTGCAGGTCTTGCTCTACCAAATGCACTACCAATATCATCATAACGTCCACCAAAAGCAATACCTTCGCCCTTACCTTCGACAAAAGCGGTATATACCATACCTGTGTGATAGTGATAGCCCCTCAGTTCGGCTAAATCAATATTGATAGCAACATCGGATAGTTCCTTTATTGAATCGGCTAATGCTTCTACTTCAGAAATATATTTTATTACCTCACTGGAAACATTTATAAACATTTTTTTAGCTTCAACTAAGACGGAAACATCTCCGTTTAAATCAATTAAATCTAACAAAGCTTTACTAGCGGCATCATTAACGTTCCATTCGCTATACAAAGATTTTAATTCATCTTTTGCTTTACGTTGTAACGCTTCAAATACGGCTGCTTGTTGTTCTATATTTAATGATGATTCAGAACTTAACGCACGAAAGACACCAATATGGCCAAGGTCAATATAGGATTGATTGATGCCAACATGTTTTAACGTCGCTAACATCAACTTTACAATTTCGATATCGCTGGCAACACCTGCATGCCCATAAAGCTCTGCGCCTAATTGCAATGGCGAACGTGTTTCTCCAGATTTCCCGGGTCTTGTATGTAAGACAGAACCTAGATAGCACAACCTAGTTGGTGTATCACGTTTTAAAAGATGTGCATCAATACGTGCAACTTGAGGGGTCATATCTGCACGTATACCCATCAAACGACCACTCAATTGATCAGTAAGTTTAAAAGTTTTTAAATCGAGATCTTCACCTGTACCTGTCAACAATGATTCAAGATATTCTATCATTGGCGGAATGACAAACTCATACCCCCAAGTAGACAGTAGATCAATAATGGTTCTACATAGGTGCTCCAATTCTATTGCCTTAGGCGGCAATATCTCTTCAACACCTTCCGGCAGCAACCAACGATTAGTAGTAGTCATAATATTTATCGATGAAAATTTCTATCTAACAACATAAAGAAGTATTACGCCAACTAACATGCTCGTAATACCTAAAAAGCGTAATGTTTGATTATCCATTTGAGCTGCTAATAAATAGACTTTTCGCATACCTTCCGGATTTATAAATGGCATCAAACCTTCAAAAACAAAAACCAGTGCCAAAGCAGCTAATAAATCAGAAAAATTAATATCAAACAATTATTTTACAATCCTTTGTAATATTAATTACCTTTTGAGTTATTAAAATATCTGAAAAAATCAGAAGTCGGTTCTATCAGCAATACATCGTTGCCATTTTTAAAACTATTCTTATAAGCATTCAAACTACGGTAAAAAGAATAAAAATCTTTATCTTTACTGAATGCTGCAGCATAAATTTCAGTAGCCTGTGCATCACCTTCACCACGAATGATTTCAGAATCACGATAAGCATTAGCTAAAATGACTTCACGATCTCTATCAGTAATAGCTCTTATTCTTTCAGCCGCTTCATTACCTTCTGCTCGAAGTTCTTTTGCAACACGTACTCGTTCAGAACGCATTCGTTTGTAGACGTCATCACTAACTTCATCGGGCAAATCGATTCGTTTGGTTCTAACATCAACAATCTCAATCCCGTAACTTTCTTTTAACTGTTCAGATGTCGCTGTAACAATCTTAAGAATTTCATCGCGCTCACCAGCAACCACTTCTTGTACTGTGCGTTTACCAAATTCCGCTCTTAATGCCTGATCAAGACTTTGTGAAATCAATTCTGTTTTCGCGTATTCAATATTACCCGCATTACTAGCGACATAAAATTTCTCTACATCTGAAATACGCCATTTAGCATAATAATCAACAATTACGTCTTTCTTTTCAGAGGTTAAAAATCGTCTTGGTGGTTGGTCCAGATTCAAAAGTCGTTTTTCAAACTTCTTGACTGTATTCATAAGTGGCACCATAACGTGCAACCCTGGCTCAAAATCAGATGATTCTATTTTCTTAAACTCGAAGACAACAGCCTGTTCCCATTGATTAACCTTAAAAATAAAAAAGGAAGCTATTACAACAAGAATAACTAAAGGGATAAAAATTCTTTGTAATGTAGTCATTATCTTGCACCCCTTATGCGACTATCAAATTTTTGTCGTGCATCTTCAAGAGAAGAAGTTACCGACGATGGAAGTTCATTAAACTCCGACGTTGGTATTCTTGAACTGTTATTTCTCTTCTGTTCAATAAGTTTATCTATGGGCAAGTACATCAAGCTATTTCCATTATCGTTATCTATAAAAACTTTATTAGAATTGCTGAACACCGATTCAATAGCATCAAGATATAATCGCTCACGAGTTACTTCTGGCGCACGCTCATATTCAGTTAACAACTGTTCAAATCGGCTAGCTTCACCTTCTGCTTTTGAAATAACACGTGCTTTATAGCCATTCGATTCTTCACGAACTCTTGCTGCCGCACCTCGTGCGACGGGTACAATCTCGTTTTGATAAGCTTTTGCTTCGTTAACATAACGTTGCTCATCTTCTCTTGCTTTAATCGCATCGTCGAATGCAGCTTTAACCTGTTCAGGTGGTTTAATAGACAACATTTCTACGTTTTCGATATATATACCAATTTCATATTCTTCATCTAAAACTTGTCTCATCAAATCAAGTTGCTTTTGAGCAATTTCTGCCCGTCCATCAGTCATGACATAATCAAGTTTGCTCTTACCAATAACTTCACGTACCGCACTTTCCGTTACCTGCTGTAATGTCGCAATAGGCATAACTACGTTGAATAAAAAAGCACTTGGGTCTTCCTTAATTTTCCATTTAACAGCAACTTCAAGATCAACAATATTTTCATCCTGGGTTAACATCGTCGCTCTGTGAGTTAATCTTTGAACGCGACCAACGTTTGTGACAATCACCGTTTCAATAGGTCTTGGTAATCTGAAATTTATACCCGGCTGTAAAGTTTCGACATGCGCACCTAAACGAAGAACAGCGCCACGTTCCTGTGAATCTATAAAATAGGTTACGTCGTACAAAATCCAGGCTATTAACAGAAGAATCCCAACAACCACCGGAAACATTGAATTATTGCCATCTATACGAGTCGGACGTCCGCCGCCAAACATCCCGCCTAAACCTTTTTGCATTTTCTCTATAATCTCGTTCAAATCAGGAGGACCGTCATTCTTGCCACGATTTCCCCAAGGATCTTTATCCTTATTACCATCAGGTGGTTCATTCCAGCCCATTTAATACTCTCCAACGAAAAAGTGTGTGTAATTTCTTTAATACCTAGATTCAGGGGGTGAATCTTAATAGCGACTAGCCCCTGACTGCAACTCTAACTGAGAAATGTCTAGTCTGGCTTCCTCACATAGTTTATGCAAACGATAGTCTTCCAACTCAACTTCCATTGTCCAACCACCCTTTTCATTCTCATCCTCATGTCTGACCGCGCCGATATCAAATAGTTTGGCGCGTAATTGGCCCGCGGTAACGGGTAAATTTAGGAAATGAGCGTGTCTATTTTGATTAATATGCCGCTCAATTTCTTCATGTAGAAAATGAACTCCCTCACCTGAATGCGAGGATAGCCAAATTCTCGTATTCAAATCATCCTCTTGCAACTGAACTCTTGCTTGCATTTCGGGGTAATTATCAATCTTGTTATAGACTTCGATCTGAGGCACATTTGTCGCCCCAATTAATTCAATGACTTCATTAACATCGTCAATGCGTTGCTGTCGCTGTTCATGGTCAACATCAATAACATGTATTAATAAATCCGCTTCACGGACTTCGTCCAATGTGGCCTGAAAGGATTCTACTAATTCATGCGGCAAATCACGAATGAAACCTACTGTGTCGGTCAATATAATATTTCTACCCGAACTCGTTTCCACTCGTCTTAAAGTCGGATCTAATGTTGCAAAGAGCTGATTAGCAACTACGACATTAGCGCCGCTTAAATAATTAAATAAAGTTGATTTCCCAGCATTGGTATAACCCACCAAAGAAACGACGGGAATGTCATTTTTTTTACGTTGTTGTCGACTCAGATGTCGCTGCTTATGAACTTTTTGTAAACGCTGTTTAATCAGTTTTATTCTTTGACCAATCAAGCGTCGATCTGTTTCCAACTGTGTTTCACCGGGTCCACGTAATCCAATACCACCTTTTTGGCGTTCCAAGTGTGTCCAACCACGTATTAATCGAGTTGATAAATGTTCTAACTGTGCCAATTCAACCTGCAATTTACCTTCATAACTGCGCGCACGTTGCGCAAAAATATCGAGAATTAGTCCGATTCTATCGATAGCGCGAACTTTAATATGAGCTTCAAGATTACGTTCTTGGGCTGGCATTAATGAATGGTTGAATATAACAACATCTGCAGACAAGTCTTCTGCAGTTTGAGCAATTTCGTCTGCTTTACCTTTACCAACAAAGAGTTGTGCATCGGGAGCTGAACGTGGCGCCCTGATCGAACCAATAACCTGCAGACCAGCAGATTCAACTAATTGTACAAATTCATTGAATGCATCATCTGAAGATTTTTTAAAATCGACGTGAACGATTAATGCGCGCTGAATATCAGCGGATTTTGATTCCAAATGATTACCAATAGTGTTTAACTTTCTTCGCCGTCCTCTTCGGAACGAGGAAGTTTGACGTTTCTCGCAGGCACAATAGTAGAGACCGCATGTTTATAGACCAATTGACTGACTGAATTTTTTAAAAGTATGACAAATTGGTCAAAAGATTCTACTTGTCCTTGTAGCTTAATACCGTTTACGAGAAAGATAGATACTGGGATACGTTCTTTTCTAAGTGCATTTAGAAAAGGATCCTGTAATGAGTGCCCCTTACTCATGATAATGCTCCTTCCTGTCTAATTATTCTTATTTTGAGCCGCCATAGTAAACCACGACAATTCTACTTATTCTGTGGTAAGTATATTACAATTTGAAAGATATTTACGGCTAATTATCTAGATTTTGCAGGATTTTAGAGAAAATTCCGGTTTTATCTGAATCAAACCACTCAGCGTTATTTTCACTCCGACACCAGGTAATCTGCCGTTTTGCTAATTGCCTCGTCGCAATAATCGCGTGTTCTTGCATTTCTTCATAGTTTGTTTCCCCATCCAGATAGCGCCAAACTTGTCTGTAACCTACTAAACGCATCGATGGCAGGCTTAAGGACAAATCACCACGTCTATACAAAGATTCGACTTCTCCAACCAATCCTGATTTCAACATGGCTAAGAACCTTTGTTTTACACGTTCATGTAAAACAGCACGATCATCAGGCGACAAAATAATTTTTTTAATAGGAAATAGAAATGCTTGCTTTCGACCTACGGAAAGTAATGCTGACATCGTTTCACCCGTTATTTCATAGACTTCCAACGCACGTTGAATCCGTTGTGGGTCGTTTTCATTAATTCGTGCCGCCGCTTCAGGGTCTATCTTGCTCAATCTATTATGTAGACTTTGCCAACCATCTGACTCACCTTCAGCTTCCAATCTTGCGCGTATCCGATAATTCGCTTCCGGTAATTCAGCCAGTCCCTGCTCTAAAGCTCGAAAATAGAGTCCTGTTCCGCCAACGAGCACTGGCGTTTTACCTTTATCCTGAATTTCCTTAATTGCAGCATTAGCATCTTGAAGAAAACGCGCGGCAGAATAAGATTCCAAAGGATCGCAAATATCGATTAATCGATGAGGTACTTTTGTCAAAAGAGCTTTATCGGGCTTTGCCGTACCAATATCCATACCACGATATACCAAAGCAGAATCAACACTGATAATTTCGCAATCTAAGTTCTCATGTAAATGAATGGCTAGATCCGTTTTGCCAGCAGCAGTAGGACCCATAATAAAAATTACAAAAGGTTTGTTAGTCATTATTATTTAACACTGCTTCTAACATATTCGAATCCAGTTTTTTCCACGGCAACGCTTCCGAAGGACTTTTTCTGTGTTCATAAACAGAAATTTCATTCAGTAACTGCAAAGTACTTTCTGCGTTTAATTCCATACCAGAATCATTGACGTGCTTTGCTAGGACAGTTCCAACTTCTGTTTCAGTTTTATTTTTTGATAACGCATCTAACAGATCTTTCACTAATAGAATTGTTTCTGCATAGACCAATCGTGAAGGTATCGAACGAATGATAATTTGAGTTGGTGAAATTTGTTCTAATTCAAAACCCCATCGATTTATTAGTGCTGAATCATTTACAATCAGGTCAAGGTTATTTTCTGTCAATTCACAACTAATCGGTACAAGAATCGGACGTTTAATAATTTTACTCGCTTTAAAATTATTAATTAGATAGTTCGTTGTTATTAAAATTCTGGCTTTAACTATATCGATCAGATATTGATTATCATCAAACTTTGCAAAAACAAACTGCCCGGAAAATAAAGAGTAATACTTTGATGATATCTTTCTTTTTTGAAGAACATCCAACTGTTTGAAACTATCCGTCTGCTTCTGATAGACAGAGCTATCTTCATTAACTATTTGCTGTGCATCAATACCATGCATTTCATATTGAACATCACTTTGAATATCCCTTTCTTTATTACTGGCAACTTCCATAACTGGCTGCCTTAAACTATCAAGCAAACTACCGTAAATAAAATCATGGATGTTTCTGGTTTCAGAAAAGCGCACTTCTGATTTAGCCGGATGTACATTCACATCTAGTAATGCAGGATCTAATCTCAAATGTAATACATAACTCGGATAACGTCCTGTATCAATACGATCATCATAGGCTAAACGTATAGCATGATTGACATTCTTATCGCGTACCATACGGCCGTTCACATAGAAATATTGTCTATCAGACTGGCTACGTGCAACATCATTTAAACCAATCCAACCCCATAAGTGCATATCGTCTTTTTCTGAATCGACTCGTACACTCTTATTTAAAAATGAACTACCACAAATATTTTTAATACGTTGTTCAAAATCATCATTACATGCGGGCAAGCGAAATAAAGACTGTTCATTATTTTTAACAAAAAATCCTGTGGAAAAATGGCTTAATGAGATTGCGCGTATTAAAGATTGGATATGTAAAAACTCCGTTTTTTCAGTCTTTAAAAATTTACGTCGACCCGGTGTAGAAAAAAACAAATCATTTACTTCAACGGTTGTACCTGTTTCATGTGCTGCAGGTTTAACATTATATTTATTATCTATAGACCACCCCTGTTCTTCATCAGCCAACCGTGAAGTCATCTTAAATCGTGAAACTGAAGCGATACTGGGAATCGCTTCGCCACGAAAACCTAAGCTGGCTATTTGCGATAAATCAGAAAACTCTGAAAGCTTACTCGTAGCATGTGGTTGCAACGCTAATGTTAAATCGTCTTTATGTATACCCTGACCATTATCACGCACACGAATTAAACTAATACCCGCATCTTCAATATCAATATGAATTTGAGTCGCAGCAGCATCAATACTGTTTTCGATTAATTCCTTTACAACAGAAGCCGGCCGCTCAATCACCTCACCCGCTGCAATCTGATTAGCAACCGACTCAGGGAGTTTATGGATACGAGGGAAATTTTGACTGTCTGACATAGCCGTATGATACGGCAGGAAATAAAGACTCGATAGTCTAGTTTTTAGAGAGTATTTTGGAAAATGACTTTTTAAGTACCACTACTTCTCGGGATACTAATAGTCTGTCCAACACGAACCAAATCACCTTTCAAACTATTATACTGGCGTAGCGTATTGGTACTGACACGATATTGTTGTGCAATCGTTGATAACGTTTCACCTCTTGAAATAATATGTTTACGTGAAGCGAGTATGGTTCCTTCAGGAGCGAAATCTCTGAAGTACCCCCTTAGTCCGACCACAATCGCGCTTGCCATATTCTTTCTATGCGACGTGCTTAATAACTTTTTCTCTTCCATTGGATTCGATATGAATGCTGTTTCAATCAGAATCGATGGAATATCTGGCGACTTTAATACGGCAAAACCTGCTGATTGCACTGTACGTTTATGCACTTTACCAATGCCTTTAAGTCCTCTTAATACGCGATCAGCAATATCAATACTGGCTTCGAGACTTGCTGTTTGAGATAAATCTAACAATACAGAAGCTAGTACATCGTCTTTACCTTCTAAACTAACACCACCAATTAAATCAGATGCGTTTTCCGATTCAGCTAACCATTTTGCTGCCTCACTACTCGCGCCTCTTTTTGATAAGACGTAAACAGAAGAACCATGAACTTTAGGATCACGAAATGCATCGGCATGAACAGACATAAACAGATCAGCTTTAAATTCACGCGCTTTATTAATGCGTTTTCGTAAAGACATATAATAATCACCTTCACGAATCATCACAGCTTTCATGCCGCGTTCTTTATTAATTGCACTGACAAGGTCTTGAGCAATCTTAAACACAACATTCTTTTCATAAACACCACTAGGGCCTTTAGCACCCGGATCTTCACCACCATGACCAGCATCAATCGCGATGATCACATCACGCGGTAAGTTAGCTGTGGTAATTTCTTCCTCAACATCGATTGGATTTTCTTTTTTGGGTTCATTGCTATACAGATCAACAACAAGACGATGTCCGTAATGTTTGTTTGGTTCTAATTGAAAGCTTTTGTAGTTAACGAATTTTTTTAAATCGAGAACGATACGTAAGTCATCATTATTTCTTGTCGCCGTCCGAATACCTTGTAGATATTTATCTTCAGCTCCAGGCTGAGCTACTTCATTACTGAGAGAAGAGTCTTTAAGATCGATAACAGTGCGATAAGGTTCTTTTAACAACGATAGTTGATGCTCTACAGGACCACTAATGTCGAATACAACACGAGTGCTATCAGGCGCGGCCCAGACACGAACATTCTCCACCGACACTGGTTCTGCTATGACCAATGAAGAGAAAAAGAAAATAATATAAAACAATACTAAACGCATAATTTTTTAATCGACAATCCTGACCTTGTTTTTATATGTTAGTTATAAAATAGATAGTTTCAAGTTTTTATGAAGAAATCAAGCTATATCCATGTTTTTTATAAAGAATAGCTTGTTTTAGATAGGTAGTATTAACTCTAAAAAAGAGGAGTTAGAAAATTAAAACTGCTTTAGAATTTGCTCACCTTTGGCTGATTTAGACTCAATTTCAACCTTTCGTCCTGAATTACTATGTCTAAGTGATAAGATAATATCTGCGGCTGGCAGTACTTCTTTACCTTGTTCTGGCCATTCATACAAACAAATTGATTCACCATCGCAATAATCCCGAATGCCCATAGCTTCTAGCTCTTCTGGATCATTTATTCTATATAAATCAAAATGATAGACGTTATTTCCTTTTATAGAATATGGCTCGACTAGTGTATATGTCGGACTTTTTACATTGCCTGAATGGCCTAGTGCATTCAGAAAACCACGCACAAACGTTGTCTTGCCAGCACCCAGCTCTCCGCTTAAATAAACAATTTCACCTCCCTGTGTTGCAGCGGCAACTTTTGCACCTAAGGCGACTGTTTCGGATTCATCCTTAAGGTCAAACAACATAATATGTTTAATTTACCAAGTTTCGTAAATGTGGCATTAAATCTAACGCCATCATGCCTCTTTCACCCGCGCTAGCAGCTCGATCACCTGCATTAGCATGTAAACAAACACCTAGTTTAGTTGCATGATTCACATCTATTCCTTGAGCTATCAAACCGGCGATGACACCGGACAAAACGTCGCCCATGCCGCCGGAAGACATGCCCGGATTTCCAGCATCACAAAGAAAGATTTCACCTTCAGCATCAGCGATCAAAGTTCCACATCCTTTTAATACTACAGGTCCAGGAAATTTTTCATGTAATGAGTTTATAGATTGAAAACGATCAGATTGAATTGTCTTTGAGTCTGTTTTTAACAAACGCGCTGCTTCGCCGGGATGTGGCGTCAGCACCCAATTAGTTGCAACATGATCTTCTTCTGTTAATAAATTTAATGCATCAGCATCAACGACAAGGGGGTGTTGTGATTCGAACACTCGCGCTAATAATAATTTAGCCCATTCTGATTTACCTAGACCGGGACCAATCACAATCACATTGGCTTGCTTAAGCAATGGCATTAAATCATCAAGAGTCTCAACACCATGCGACATAATTTCCGGTCTTACCGTACTTAATAAACTTGCATGCGATGAGCGTGTTGCGATACTGATTAATCCTGCACCGACTCGCGCTGCTGCTTCTGCAGCCATTCGCGCCGCACCGAGATAACCTTCATCGCCACCTACGACAAGTACATGGCCAAAATGTCCTTTATGAGAATTTTTCTGTCGCGGTTTTAGAACATGCTTTAAATCATCTAATTCTAATCGAGTAATAGACTGACCATCATCTAATTGTTCATAGACTTCTTTCGGCACATCAAGATCATTGAATTTAATCTCACCAGAATATTCAGGTCCATCATTAGTAAACATCCCTTTCTTTAAACCAATAAAGCTTGTCGTCACATCTGCATTCACAGCAACATTCATGACGTTACCATTGTTAGAATTTAGACCTGAAGGAATATCGATTGCCAATACGGGAGCTGATGCTGCATTAATAGCATCAATCGCGTCAGAGAAAATGCCTTCCACATCACGATCCAGACCCGTACCAAAAATAGCATCAACAATGACATCTGTATTAGATAAGCCATCTACAGAAAACTTTGATGACTCAAGATTACTGGCATGCAAGTATTTATACGCGGTTACTGCATCACCTTTTAAGTTTGAAGGGTCAAGTAAATGATAAACCGTGACATCTTTACCATCTTCCTTAGCCAGCCCGGCAAGTACATAACCATCACCCGCGTTATTGCCCCCGCCACAGATAACGGTAATTTTTTTTACATCGGGCCAACTTTCTTTTAGCTTTCGATAACTGAATAAAGCAGCACGGTGCATCAAGGTATAACCAAGAATATCAAATTCTTCGATAGCAATACGATCAAGTTCTCTAACCTGCTCGGCTGAGTAGATATTTACCGGCAAGCGTTGATATTTATTTGGCATTTTAAATTTTAAAGACGTGTTCGCGGTAATACTTCAATTCAGCAATGGAATCGCGGATATCATCCATAGCAAGATGACTTCCTTGTTTATTAAAACCTTCTTGTTTAGGTGCCCAACGCTTCATTATTTCCTTGATCGTACTGACATCCAGGTTCCGATATAAAAAATATTTTTCCAATTTCGGCATCAATCGGTGCATAAATCGTCGATCCTGACATATACTATTACCGCACATTGGTGATTTTCCTTTCGGAACGAACTTTTCAAGGAATTCCAGTGTCATACTTTCAGCTTCAGCAACATCATATGGACTTTTCTGTATCCTTTCGACCAGGCCGGATTGATTATGTTGTCGCGTATTCCAATCATCCATCCGATCAAGTATTTCGTTAGGCTGATGAATTGCCACAACAGGCCCTTCACCCAGAATGTTCAGTTGAGGATCCGTAACAATCGTAGCTATTTCAATAATAGTGTCATTGTCGGTATCCAGACCGGTCATTTCCAGATCGATCCATATGAGGTTATTTTCTGTTTGTGACATGATGTGTCCAGTTTTTTATTGAATAATTTATTTTAACCACTATTTAGATAATATGAACATAATTAACGACTTATTTTCAATTACCTTCAATATTGCTAAGGAGCGAAAAATCGCGTGAATCTTTTTACTACCCTATTCTTATGCAGCTTGGGTGCCAGCATCGCCGTGCAATGGTATCTCGTGCAACGACATATCAAACACATTCGTTCAAATCGGCAACAAGTCCCAGAAGCTTTTAGCGATAAGATTCCCGTTGAAGCGCATCATAAAGCAGCAGACTACACACAAGCTAAAGTTAAAACAGGTCTGGCTGAACTCATAATTGGTTCAGTCTTTTTAGTATTATGGACACTAGCAGGTGGGCTGCAACTTTTAGACAGCTGGTGGCGTTCTTTTGAATTATCTGCAATCTGGACAGGCACCGGCTTTATTCTGAGTGTTTTCTTAATTATGACGGTACTCGACTTACCTCTATCGATTTATCGCACTTTCAAATTAGAACAATCTTTTGGCTTTAATAAAATGACACCAAAAATATTTATCATGGATATGATAAAAAATGGTGTTGTTGGTTTATTAATCGGCACACCATTATTGATACTTGTCTTATGGATTATGGAAAATAGTGGTAGTTACTGGTGGTTATATGTCTGGGCAACATGGTTAAGTTTTAGTGTTTTTATGATGTGGGCTTATCCTGCATTTATCGCTCCTCTATTTAATAAATTTCGTCCATTGGAAGATGGTGAGTTAAAAACACGTATTGAAAACCTATTATCACGTAATGGTTTTAAAAGTCAGGGCATCCATGTCATGGATGGCTCAACACGCTCAGCACATGGTAATGCTTACTTCACAGGCCTTGGTGCTAACAAACGTATTGTTTTCTTTGACACGCTAATCGATGAACTGAGTCATGATGAAATCGAAGCTGTACTCGCACATGAATTAGGTCATTTTAAATGCAATCATATAAAGAAGCGTATTTCCGTATTAGGTAGTGTTTTTCTGATTGGTCTAGGCATACTCGGATGGTTAATTAATGAAACGTGGTTTTATAATGGACTCGGCGTTGAACAATCATCAACTTATATGGCATTGATATTATTTGTAATTGTGTCTCCAGCATTTACGTTCTTTTTGCAACCCTTGTTCTCATTCATTTCTCGTCAACATGAATTTGAAGCAGATGATTTTGCTGCTAGCCAGGCGCAGACAGAAAACTTGATTACCGCTTTAGTGAATCTCTATCGTGAAAATGCAAACACATTAACACCTGATCCACTTTACTCTGCGTTTCATGATTCGCATCCGCCTGCACCGATTCGAATTGAGCACTTAAGAAGTCAGACTGCATGAATTATTTGAACAAGCTTGTACTAGTAAATTTTATAACGTTATTGTTATTTTATTTGCCAGTACAAGCTGTTGATTTAAAAAATGGTAAAACACTGCATAATGAAAATTGCATGCGCTGCCACAATCCATCTCAATACACACGTGAAGATAGAATCGTAAATAGTCTTGATGAATTACGTACACGTATTAGTCAATGCGAAATCATGGCAGAAATGGCATGGTTTGATGAAGAGATTGACGATGTAACAGCATACTTAAACGATGCGTTTTATCATTTCAACATAGAGAAATGATTTAATAAATTTTACTAACCTCTTAGACCCCAAAGCGGCTGCACGGTATTAGTTTCTAAAATTTCGGCTTTCATACTGGAATATCCTGAGCAATTAGTTTTTAATCCATTAAAATTCGCCGTAAGTAGTCTTAATAATAAGGATCCTGTGATGTGTAGCATAGCACCAGAAAATATCATTTATATCAAACTTCTTGGTTTCTTTTTCCTGACTCTTTTTATCATAGGTCAAGTTAAAGGAGCGGCTATATTTCGCACCAATTTAGTTTATCGGGCAGATAACCCATACCAATATTGGATTATGCAAATATCGTATTTATTGTTTGCGGGATGGCTTCTATACCAAGTATATTTTTGTTAATTAATTTATCATCTTGTTACAACTTGCTGTAGGCCAAAAGGAGAGTTAATGCAATATCCACAAAAAACCGATAAGACTATAGTGGTCAATGTGTTCCTAAAATACTGTTTGTCTTCCGAAATATTTATCCGAAATGCATTTTTTGTTTTATGCATTGCTATGACTGCAGGACACGCTCAAGCAAAACAATATACCCCAACTTCTGATTACAAGAAGAAATCAATGCACGGGTTCACTGTCCTTATCAATCCGCAAGTCTTGGAAAACAAGGATGCAAGCCGGGAGATGGAAAAAGAATTAGATTCACAATTAGCTGAAATCGTCAGTGCGGTACCTTCTAGGCGTCTATCCACCCTGAGAAAAGTACGGATATGGGTTGAGTGGAAAGCGAAGAAAGGAGGGGCTGCCGAATTTCACCCTTCAGCGGCGTGGCTTGAAGATCACGGCTACAACCCAGCCAAAGCAGGCGGTCTCGAGTTGTCAAATACACGTAACTTTATCAACTGGTCCCGCGCCTCACAACCTTGGATAGTTCTCCACGAACTATCTCATGCCTACCAACATCAGGTACTTGGCGAAGATAATAAAGGTATCGAAACCGCCTACAAGCAAGCAGTGAGCCAGAAGTTGTATAAGTCCGTCAGCCACATCAACGGTGGCAAACAAAGGGCCTATGCTCTGACAAATTCTAAAGAGTACTTCGCTGAATTATCAGAGGCATATTTTGGTAAGAACGATTTCTATCCCTTCACGCACTCTGAATTAGAGAAGCACGATCCAGTGGGCTACCAACTTATGTATAACGTTTGGGGAAAACCGAAGAACCGTTGACAGTAAGGCAAAGGGAAATATCAAGACAGATGGCCGATTTTGGCCACAAGCAAAAATTTATTTAGAATAAGTTATTTATTTTTCATTAAAAACTTATCCAACTGGTTAGCAAATACTTGTCGATCAGATTTATTTAAGGCCGGTGGTCCTCCAGTATGTATGCCACTCGAACGCATGGTATCCATAAAGTCTCTCATGGTTAAACGTGCTTTAATGTTATTTGCTGAATACATTTCACCACGTGGATTAAGTGCATGACCGCCTTTCTCGATAATTTCGGCAGCTAAAGGAATATCCGCAGTAATAACCAGATCACCGACAGCACATCGTTTAACTATTTCATTATCCGCGACATCAAAACCTGATGCGACACGTAATGATTTTATATAAGGAGAAGAAGGTGTATTGATTGTTTGATTAGCAACCAGTGTTACTTCAATGCTTGTTCGTACTGCTGCTTTAAATAAAATTTCTTTTATTACGACAGGACAGGCATCTGCATCAACCCATATTTTCATTTCAAGAAACTTCTTTTAATTGCTTATCATGAAGTCGTGACAATATGATAATTGAAACTATTGCGCCTAATAGAGCTAACGCCATATCAGATTGTGTATCCCAGACATAACCTTGAGTTCCAAGAAACGCTTCTGCATTTTCTCCTGTCGCTTCAGCTACCCACCATTCGATAAGTTCGTAGAAAGCACTAAACGCTAAACAAATAGAAACGATAATTACATTGAGCCAAGATTTGAAATTAACGACTTTTTTTCGTATCAGTATTTCTCTAGCTAACAATGCAGGAACAAAGCCCTGAAAGAAGTGGCCTACTTTGTCATAGTTGTTTCGTTCAAAACCTTCAAACAAAGGTACTTCCGCATAGGTGTAATGACCACCAACCATCAATACGATACAGTGCAATAAAATAAAGAAGTAAAGCAGTGGCGTTAAATGAAATGAACGATAAGTTAAAAGCAACAACACTGCACCAATCATTGCAGGTGCTGTTTCAAGAAACCAAGTGAATTGATCTTTTGGATTAATACCCGACCAGATTAATACAGTCGCGAAAATAACAACCCAGATAGTCTTAAGCATTGCGTTTTCGAGTAAACGGATACATAAACTGTTTTATAAAGCCTGAAGGAACAGGATGTCCTCCGACACCATAACCCGAAGGCCATTTATCTTTAGGCATATAATATGTCCCAAAAATTCTATCGAGTATTGGAAAGTGAATCGCAAAGTTTACGTCTATCGCTTCTTTTTCAATTCCATGATGCCAATGATGAAATCGAGGTGTCACAATAAACGGTTTTAAACATTCGATATCAAACTTTAGATTGGCATGTATATAAGTTGCATAAAGATAAACAACAATTATGTAAGCATATATTGCAGGCTCTTGAAATCCTAATGCATACATCGGAATTATGGTTAAACCACGTAAACAAATAATTTCCATTACATGCATACGAGAGCCCGCTAGCCAATCCATTGCTTGAGCAGAATGGTGTACTGAATGAAAACCCCATAAAAAAGGAACCTTATGAAAAAATCGATGCACCCAATATTGAACCAAATCTGTTAAAAACATAATCTCAATAAACTGCAACCAGATTGGTTGAGCTGAAATGACAGATTGAATAGCCGATAAATTACTAATCGCAAGGACTTGGGTAACAGGCATCATCGTAAAGAAGGTTAATGATTGAACCATGATGCTGCTTATTAAAAAATAGAAAAGATCTTCTC
>JAJFKK010000002.1 GCA_021773245.1 Gammaproteobacteria bacterium
AAGAAATCATTGGCTTATATAAAGAATAAAAAAAATAATACTACTGATTTGATAGAAGAGACCAACAATGATGCAGACTAAACCAAAAAACTTTGACCGTAACTTAATTGTTATAGGTGGTGGTTCTGCCGGACTTGTATCATCATTAATTGCCGCTGCTGTTAATGCAAAAGTAACACTCATAGAAAAACATAAAATGGGTGGCGACTGTTTAAATACCGGCTGTGTACCCTCTAAAGCATTAATTAAATCTGCCAAAGTAGCTTCTCTTATAAAGCGTTCAAACGAATTTGGTATTAACGTGTCTGAATCAAATGTCGATTTTTCTGCCGTTATGGAACGAGTCCAATCAGTAATAGCTAAAATCGAACCACATGATTCAATAGAACGTTTTGAAAGCTTGGGCGTTGAATGTATTGAAGGAGAAGCAAAGATAACATCTCCCTGGACTGTTGAAATTAACGGTAAAACACTCAGTACACGCAATATCATTGTTGCCACTGGTGCGCGCCCCTTTGTCCCTCCGATTAAAGGTATCGATCAAATCAATTATCTTACATCAGATAACCTTTGGAATAACCGTGATTTGCCTAAACGTTTAGTCGTATTAGGTGGAGGTCCTATTGGCTGTGAATTAACTCAAGCGTTTGTACGATTAGGGAGTCAGGTGACACAAATAGAAATGTTACCGCGAATAATGATTAGAGAAGATGAAGAAATCGCAGAAATGGTATCGAAAAGGTTTTTAGATGAAGGAGTAGATATCCGCACTAAGCATATGGCAAAAGAAGTCATCATAAAAGGTGATAAAAGAATCCTTATTTGCGAACATGATAATCAAACAGTTGAAATTGAATTTGATGAAATTTTAGTTGCTGTAGGACGTGCAGCAAACACCAGTGGATTTGGTTTGGAAGAACTCGGTGTTGAATTAAATCCCAATAAAACAATTCACGTAAATGAAAAACTGCAAACTTCTATTCCATCAATTTACGCCTGTGGTGATGTAGCCGGTCCTTATCAGTTTACTCATACTGCTGCACATCAAGCATGGTATGCCACTGTGAACTCATTATTTGGTAAATTCAAATCATTTAAAGTCGATTATTCAGTTATTCCCTGGGCAACGTTTACTGATCCCGAAGTAGCCCGCGTAGGTTTGAATGAGCAAGAAGCAAAGCAAAAAGGAATTGCCTATGACGTTACATCATATGGTATCGATGATTTAGATCGAGCAATTACAGAAGGCGAAGATCATGGTGTAGTTAAAGTACTCACCGTGCCAGGTAAAGATAAAATCTTGGGCGTCACTATTGTTGGTGATCATGCTGGAGAATTGATTACCGAATACATTACTGCCATGAAGCACAGTTTCGGTATGAATAAAATATTGGGGACTATACATATTTACCCAACCTTTTCAGAAGCGAATAAATTTGCAGCCGGAGTTTGGAAGAAAACTAATGCACCGCAAGGCCTATTAAAACTAGTCGAAAAGTTTCATAACTGGATGCGAGGATAATAAATATTACTCTATGTCTTCAGAGGCACAGTCTATAGTTATATTAGCTTAATACAGATATTCAATAGAACTATTTAATCGTTTTATAAAGGTATTAAATAAAATCTTATTAAAATAATAACAAATATTAGGAAACTATAAATGAAAAAACCACCCCCCTTCTTTTCAGAAGAGGGATGGTTTTAGAAGAAATACAACAAGTTGTATTAAATCTAGAAGCTAACAGAGCCTTCCATTAAGAAGCCGCCCCAGTCACAGTCACGTCCGCCAACTGCGCATTTACCGCCGCCAGATCTGCTGCCTTCTTCTTGATGTACATATTCAGCCTTAATTAAGACACTATCACGTACCCACCAGCCAGCACCAACCTGAATTCGACTAAGCTCATTATCGCCAGCACCGATTCCTGAAGTTTCATTGGTAGAAACGCCATAACGTGTCGCAAGATAAACAGTATCGGTTAAATCGATACGACCCATGATACGGTAAAAATCCTGCTCTGCATTAACAGTACTGAATGTTGAACCAGTATTAGTCGCAAATGAACCAGTTGAATGGCTAAAATCAGACTCACCCTGACCATAAGTACCGTGAATAGTGATATTTTTACCTAAAGCATCACCAGAATACATAAGATCTATCTGCCATATGTCGGCTCCGATCCCTGTTACAATACCGGCTTGGGTAGTACGACCATTCAATACTGTACTACCAAAGTCATAGTTATCACCATCGCCCAAAGCTATTATTGAACCTGAGCCGCCACCTTGTCTTACACAAGTTGTCGTTGAACCCACTGGACATTGTGCATCACCCGTTGTGTGAAAGTAGCCGCCACCGATACCAAAACCACTATCCGTCACTAATGATGAGCGCAAGCCAAAGTTATAGCCACTCTCTTCAGTCGGATCGCCAAAGAATGATGGCTTGGTAATTGTTGCATTATAGTCCCAGGTACCCATGCTAACTGCTTGCGAACCAGTAAACCAGACACCTTCCGCTGCGGTAATCATATCTACGGCACTATTACCTGATAATGGGTTACCTTGTACAGAACCACCATCAGAATAACGAATAAAGTTCATGGTTGTTTCAACAACATTACCGACTCTGAAAGTTAGCGCATCATTAATTTTATAATCGATGAAAGCCAAATCCTGTGTAATTTGGTAATTACCATGACCCTGGTCATTTGGTTCTTCTGCTAATTCAACATAGAAGGTAAAATCTTCTGCTATTTCACCCGCAAACCACATACCAAAGCGAAGTCGTGAAAAACCTGAATCAGATTGCGTATCTGCAAAAAGATTTGAATCACCCTTCACTTCAAACGGTGTTTGCCAAGATTGAGCAAAGTAACCGCCTGCTTTTACTTTTCCTCCGAAAAGATCAGTATCGGCAAAGCCAGTGCTGGACACAGCTAGCAATACTGACGCTGTTAATACTTTTAAATTAATTTTCATTCTGTACTCCCCATCTTATAAATTTCGAAATTTAGTTTCACACGCTTATAAAGTTGTGAACAATGTCTAATGCAAGCTTTCTGCCAACTTGTAGCAAATTTACCTAAAGTTGTTTAATTACAACAAAAATCAAAATTATTTTCTATCTTATTGATATTATTGCTTATTTTATAGAGTCTAAATATATGATTTTAGTGAAAAAATACTGTTCTTTAATTCTACTGATATTAAAGTTACAAAAACGAGACAGTTGTAACATTTAAGTGAAACAGTTGTAGATAGATATGTTTGCTTTGGATTCAAGCAAATTGATGGATATGTTTTGCAAAGCACAAAAAAACGAAAATTTTGTACGTTAATACTGAGTGATAACTTGATCGTAAATAGATTACTTAGGCCAGTAATTTTGAACGAACGATTAAATCCTTACATATTTCGAGATTATTTGCCTTTATTCTTTATAATCTCAAAGATCTTTTAGAATTTCTTTCATTTTCGTTTGATAAACCTCATTAGAAATAAAACCTTTGTCATTCAATGATTTTAATTCAGTCAGACGTTCTTCCACTGTGCGTGGTTTTTGTACGGCTGGTTTTGCTTTTCTTTTTGTTACCGGTATAGCTGCTTCTTGTTTCTCTTTAGCTTCCAGATATCTCTCCATTCGTTCAACTTTTTGCTTTAATTCTTCCTGTTCTTTATCTATTTGTTGAGTTTGTTCTTTTATACCAACAGTCTCTTCAACAATATTCTCTTTTCTTTCTATCTTTCGTTTCTGTTCGGCCACCTGCTGTTGCATAGTTTCAACATCAATTAATAACCAGTCCTTACGAAATTTACTTTTATATGGCTTTAAGAAATGCGCATCATCCGTTACAAACGTTGAGTCAATGTCAGATTCGGATTTGCGTGACCCGGTTTTTAATCGGAAATTTTTTAATTTGTCAGAATCTATTTTTTCTGAAATATCTGCATAGCCACCGCGCTTTCGATAGGCTTGCTCAAAATCCACCCGCAATTTACCTATGATTAAATTTAGCTGGCCATTTGCATAAAAAAGTCGACCCGATGTGGAGCGAGGCCCTTCGCCTAGAACTTGTGCATGACTAGCAGTAATATTAAAAACCACATCTTCAGACGGTTTAGCTTTAGAAAGCGCCTTCGCTATAGCTGGGACAATCCTTTTTAACTCTGACTTATTAAATAGCCTGGTATCGCCTTCATCATCATCATCATCCGAGGAGAAATCAAGAAAATCTAGACTCAAAAAACTTGTATCAGCATCTGTAAGTCTAATGCTCGCTAATAATTCATAAACACCTTGAGGTGTGAATGAGACAGGATGATCATTTTTAACATTCTTGGAATCAACATCAGTTAAAGCAACGTAGTCATATTTAGCCTGCCACAAAATGGTTTCATTTTTTTTCGCAGAAACGTGAAAAGGTAACAACAATAAAATTAAAATACTTAATTGATATCTATAACTATTAGGTTTGTTTAACATTTAAAGTTTATTACCTTCTATCCATTTTTTTAATATGACCAGTAATGATCATCTTTTTATTTATTATGCCAGATTATTATTTTGTAGCCACTTTTTCTGCCTGATCACGTAAATAAGCAATAACCTGCCACATTTCTAATTCTGTTAACGTTCCTTCCATAGCCCCCATGATAGTTCCTGGCCGACCATATTTTATCGTTGTAAAAAAATAATCATTATCATAGGCACCGCCTGGTTTAAAACCCTTTGTAACCAGTGTAGGGGCTCTTGAACCTACCCCTTTAGGGCCATGACAAAATAAACAGGTGTTCCCATATTTGGCTCTACCAGCTTCAATTGATTCAGGATTACCGATATGCTCACTTTCCATGCTTGACACTGATGATGGTTCTGAAACAGCACTTGCGACTTCTTTGTTTGTATCACTATTTTCTGCAACCTTAATAGCTGCATTATCAGCCATTGCACCTTCAACTCCAAATGCTCGGAGATTGCTAATTGATATCAGATTAAATGAAATTAGTAGGATAAAAAAAATCGTTTTTTTATATTTCATTGATTATACCTTGCCGTTGAAATTTAAATGATAGACCTAAAAAAAAAGGAGAGGTTCCCCTCTCCTTTTTAAGGTACTAAAAAGTGAATATATTATAAAGACTCTTTATAGAATCTTAAATAATTTATTTTTTATGTAATGCAAAAACGTACATTCCACCACCTTTATTGTTGTTCTTAAAGAACTCACCATATATTAATGGCCAAAGACTACCGCCGCCAGGACCAACTAATATAGCAACGTACTGAGTGTCGCCAATCATATAAGTTGTGGGGTTACTATGCACACCACTACCAACGTTGTATTCCCAAACAGTTTCACCTGTTTCGTCATTCATAGCACGAAAGGATCCTTCTGCATCACCATTAAATACCAAACCACCACCGGTTGCTAACATACCACCAGTCGCAGGAGTATTTTGTGAACGCATCCAGACTAAATCACCTGTTGTTCCATCAAATGCTTTTACATAACCAGCACCTGGATTTAAACGAATAACACTCGTTCCTAACCACCATTGACCTGGAGCAAACTCCTGTTCTTTAGCAGCAATATCCATAGACATATCGATACCTGGCACATAGATGTAACCAGTACGCTTACTATAAGCAGCCGGATGCCATTCTTTACCGCCACCTAGTGTTGGTGCAATATCTCTGGTCTCCTGACCACGTGTAGGTGTCTTTGCAGGATTTGGATTTGGTCGACAATTTTTACCAAAACTCGATACCCAGTTAACACGTTGCATCGCATGAACCCAGTTACATTGAAAAGTCTTACGATCAATACTATATAAATGACCATTACGATCCGCATGTAACCAAACCTTACGTCCTTTTTTATCGGTGATTAAGATAGCTTCATTAGTACCATCATAATCCCAGACATCATGTGGGGTGTACTGGAAATGGCCTTTAATTTTGCCGTCTTTTGGATCGATTGCAACCGTTGAGCCCGTATAAAGGTTATCACCTTTTCGAACTTCACCATCGAAATCTGGTACAGGGTTACCGACACCATAAAGAATATAGCCCGTTTCTTTGTCAAACGATGGTGGTAGCCAAGGAGTACCACCGGCAAGCTTCCAAGAATCACCTGCCCAGGTTTTTGCAATTTTCTCTTTGCCTGTCATTGGGACAGTATGTGTCTTCCAAATCAAGTCACCAGTATCCGGATCAAGTGCGTAGACCGTACCAGGATTCGCACCTAAGTCACCGCCAGAGTTACCAATAAGAACCATGCCATTAATAATCATTGGCATAGAGGTTAAAATTTCACCTGTCTTATAATCGCCTAGTTGCTTTTCCCAAACTACTTCACCCGTATCATTATTAAATGCAACCATATGGGTATCTAATGTGGCCATGTAGACCATATTTTTATATACCGCAGCACCACGGTTAACGGAACCACAACAAAGTTTTGGACCTAAGTCGCCAGGTAAAGCACGCTCATATTTCCAAATAATCTCACCTGTTTTACCATCAAGCGCAAATAACTTGTTATGACTGGAAGTAACATAAAGACGGCCATTTACAGCAACTACCTGACTATCATTAGCACCAATAACGCCAAATGAAAGATTCCATTTAGGCACTAAGTCACTGACATTTTCCTGGTTGATTTGAGTCAACGGTGAATAGCGAGTACTTTCGTAATCACGGTTATAGTGAAGCCAGTTATTCGGATCTTTATCCGCATTCAAAAGCATATCATCGGTTACCATGTAACCGTAATGCTTACCTGCTAATTCATCAACACCGAGTGCATAGCTCTGTGTTGAGATTAGTAAAGACACTAAAGATGTAAATAATACTTTAGTGACATTGAGTTTAATCGACATGTATATCTCCCCTTTTATGGTTTTTAATTAATTTTTAACATTATTTCTGTGCATAAACTCGGTAAAAGATGCAGAGCTTGTGCCATACACAAAAAATATTTAAAAATTATAATTAACAACAAGATTTATTATAAGGCATTGAAATATAGAATAATTTAAAAATGACTTATTTAAACCATAGGCCTTTATTTAATAAGAGAACGTAACAAATGTATTAAAGTGAAACACTTGTTTCATAACATTGTTCGACTCAAAAAAAACCCGCTTGAGGGAAGCGGGTAAGGAGTAACAAGTGTTCTTTAAAACACTCTAGAGAAGGAGGAAAAATTATTATTAATACATCATATAAACACGTAGTTCACATATTTATTAGAATAGACTTCATGATAA
>JAJFKK010000011.1 GCA_021773245.1 Gammaproteobacteria bacterium
GAACCTGTTTCAGCAACCAGAAAATTTGCACCTGTTATACCTACGTCGGCATTTAAAAATTTTGTACGCATGATTTTTCTGGCTTCAGCAACCAACTCAGATACTTCGGTTAACTTTTTATCAAAGCCGTATTTTTTATGATGTTTAGAAAATAAATCGATGATTTGCTGACGGGTTTTATGCACACATGGCACAATGATATGGCTCGGTGGTTCATTGGCTAATTGGACTATGTACTCTCCAAGATCTGTTTCGATCGGTTCGATATCGGCTTCTTCCAATGCTTCATTAATACCAATCTCTTCCCCCACCATTGATTTGCCCTTGACGACTGTTTTTGCATCATGCTGTTTGCAAATATCAACAATGATTTTACGTGCCTCACTGGCATCTTTGGCCCAATGTAGTTGACCACCTTGCGCCGTAAAATTTTTTTCAAATTCTTCCAGATAATAGTCAAGGTGTGAAAGAGTATGTTGCTTTATTTTTTTGCCTTTCCCTCTAAGCAATTCAAAATCAGTAACTAGCTTAATTGCATTCAAGCGGTTATTGACCAAACCTTTTTTTGCGGTCAATAATGATTTTTGTAATTCTTTATCAGCTATTGATTTGGCAACATTTTTTTTGAATTGTCGTGACTGTGGCTGCATATGTTTATGACCTGTTCATTCAAGCTTTTCGCCAATGGCCGGAATATCTGCCATACCAGCTAATACTTCTACAGTATGAAAACAACGTACAGGTTTCTCCAACCTGTTACACCGACCGGCAATATTCATTAAGCAACCCAGATCACCTGCTAGCAAAACTTCGGCATTAGTGTTGCTTATATTATTAACCTTGTCTGTGACAAGGCTGGTTGAGATATCCGGATACTTGACACAAAAAGTACCACCGAATCCACAACAAACATCAGTATCTTCCATCTCTACCAGTTTGAGGCCATTAACCTTACTAAGTAGCTCACGTGGTTGTGAGACAATATTTAACTCTCGCAATCCGGAACAACCATCATGGTAAGTAGTTAAGGCATTAAATGTTTGATCAATTTCAACCTTCATCACATCGTTTAAGAAGGACAGGATTTCATAACATTTTTCTGAAAGTTGGTTTGCTTTTTTTAAATAGGATGGTTCATCCTGAAATATCTCGGGGTAATGTGTTTTTATCGTTCCGAGGCAAGAGCCGGATGGTGCGACCAGATAATCATATTGTTCAAAAGCATCAATCACCTGTATCGCAAGTTCTTTACTTGTATCAATATCACCATTATTTAACGCGGGTTGGCCGCAGCATGTCTGAACGTCAGGTACATGTACCTGACAACCGGCAGCTTCAAGTAATTTTATCGATGCAAATGCGATATTGGGTCGCATAGTGTTAACAAGACAAGTAACAAATAAGCCAACTGTTTTCGAATCACTCATTTAATA
Organism: Gammaproteobacteria bacterium; assembly: GCA_021773245.1. Lineage (GTDB taxonomy): Bacteria > Pseudomonadota > Gammaproteobacteria > Eutrophobiales > Eutrophobiaceae > UBA7359. The sequence continues at coordinate 1,434 of JAJFKK010000011.1, forward strand.
ATCACCCTGATGTTAATATAAAGGCTAATGGCATCGCACGGCCAACTGACCACTTGAAGAACACAAGCAAGGTAAAACAAGTACTAATGGTGAGATAGTAATTAATTCGGTCATGAAGGTATCAACTTAATTTTTCTTTGTGCTTGTCAGACTGACGATATTACGAGTTAGCAAGCTATCAAATTTATTTTTATATATGTATTGAATTTTAGTGATTGTTCGGACTAGCTTTTATTCATTAATAGAAATAGCAATCTATGTGCCACCGATTACATTTTCACTCGTTCCAATTGAGTGTGCGGGTATGTACGTTACCTACCTATATGATAATTTAGAATTAATTGCTACATTGTTTCAATTAAAATAAATGTAAGGACAATCTTTGAAGCAATCCAAGCGTTATTCCAGGATGGTTAAACGTTTAAAGTTACATACAAATGTCACATACAAATGTCACAAAATTAGAGTTTAGTAGTTGATGAAATTCTGTGAATTACGTGATAAAAATGGCCCCTTAACGGGGCCAAAAGTAAGAGATAAAGGAGGATGATACCGTTATATTAATTTTTGGTTAATTATTAATAATTGATTAATTTCTTCCAAATGAATTAACACTTATATACAAGGGCAATAAATATGCCAGAGCAATTTCGAACAATATAATAAGTAAAGTGTTGATCTGATTTATGCGTTTTTAAATATTAAAATATAAAGTAATAAAAACCGGTGTTTTTTGACTCTTAAGGCTTAAATTAATTTAATTTCGAAGCATCAGGCTTGTGATGTGTTTAAATAATGCACATATGTATTACACACCTGTATAACGTTTGTGCAGGCGTTTTATATTTTCTCGCCACATCCCTTCTTGGGTAGCGTGTTTATCAAAAATGTCTTGATATTGCTTATGTAAAGATATATTTTGATTATCGCTTTAGTTTTATCATCGCAATAAAAATATCTACCATGAGCCATATAGAACACAAGTCACCTTCTAATTTGCATGTTGATAAGGTTATCAATACTGTATTAAATCCGGCTGCGCCGAATATAGAAGTACCTGAACATGTACACCGTTCATGGCGAAGGTGTATCGACAATTACAAAATCACACCAGACAATCATTTTATCCCATATGTTGTCGAGCAGCACATATTACTGGAACATCAAGAAGCATTTAATGAAAGGCACCAATTAATAAGGCACTATCTAGATAATCTTTATGACATCATCGGTGCTAATGGTTACACACTTCTTCTCACCGATCTTAATGGTATAACCCTCGATTGCCGTTATGAAAACCTGAGCGAAGATATTTTAAAACAAAGTGGGCTATATACAGGCTCAAATTGGTCCGAAACTATAGCCGGAACCAATGGAATCGGTACCTGTATTGCCGAAGAAAAATCAATAATTATTGATCAAGGTGAGCATTTTTTTCCTGTTATGACGGGTATGACATGTATTGTTTCACCCGTATTTGATCATACTGGTAAGCTGATTGCTTCATTAAATGCGTCTATTCTTAAACGTGTGCCAATAGCACAAAATAAATTGGTTGCAAAATTAGTTAAACAATATGCAAAAAAGTTTGAATTATTGTTTTTTATGGAAGAGTTTAAAGAGCATTGGCTGTTAAGTTTTTCTAGACATGGAAATGCCTCTGAGGTTTTATCATCCGCTATGATAGCTATTAATAATGATGGTTATATCGTTGCGGAAAATATTAATGCAGCGGAACTTCTTCATAAGGATAGAGGCCGTACAATCGAAAATTATTCTTTGAAAGAAATTTTTGATGTATCATTTTCGGAGTTACTTGATAATTTTACGAAAAAAACTGCTTCATCCTCGTTTCTTTTCTCAGTAGAAAATAACATTAAGTATTCTTACACTATCATTCCCCCAAAACCAGTTAAGAATATCCCTCAACAAGTTCGTGCAAATACTAAAACGAATTCTATACAAGGCAAAAGTAAGCATCCTAGTCTGAAGGAATTAATGGGCAAGGATAATAAAACACTATCTATTGCAAAGAAGATAAATAAAGTACTTGATACAGGTTTGCATATTCTTATTACTGGAGAGACCGGTACAGGTAAAGAAGCTTGGGCCAGAGCAATTCATAATGAGAGTGAGAGACAAAGTAAGCCATTTATCGCAATAAACTGTGCTGCAATTCCTGAGTCTTTGATCGAAAGCGAGCTGTTTGGTTATAACATGGGTACATTTACCGGTGCATTGAAAAAAGGCAAGAAGGGTAAGATCCTTGAGGCAAATGGAGGAACCCTTTTTCTTGATGAAATAGGTGATATGCCACTGCTTTTACAGACCAGGTTACTAAGAGTTTTATCTGAATTTGAAGTTGTGCCATTAGGTGAATCAACCCCAGTTCAATTGGATATACAATTAATCTCTGCAACCAATCAAAATTTAGCAAAGATGATAGAAACTAATCTGTTTCGTGCGGATTTATATTATCGCTTAAATGGTGTGGTTTTAAACTTACCCGCGTTAAGGTATAGAATAGATAAAAAAGAACTCATTTCCAGCTTGTTCAAAGATTACTCAAAATCAGAAATGGTTGATGTTACTGAAGAGGCTATGAGCTTACTTTATAAGTATTATTGGCCCGGCAATATTCGACAACTGATCAATACGATAAGACATTCAATAGCAATGAGTCAGTCTGAACCAATTGCGGCCGAACATTTACCTACTGATATATTGCATGATAATTCATCTAGTGCAGAACATACCATGGAAGTTTCTGAGCATGATTTACTTTTGGGGTCACTAAAAAATAATAAATGGAATATCACGTTGGTTTCAAAAGAATTGAAAATGTGTAGAGCGACTGTGTATAGAAAGATGAAAAAATACGATATTGTTCCACCAAATGTCCAGTAGCCTTTGTTTTTAAAACTGTAAGAACATAATGTTATATATGGATAGCATACTGATTAAATTGGCTGGGGGTATAGGATTCGAACCTATACTGGCGGAGTCAGAGTCCGCAGTCCTACCATTAGACGAACCCCCAAGTGATTGAAAAATAAATAAACAATTCTGAAAAGTCATTTCACATACTTTTAACAGCGTGTTACGGTTCTAATATCACTACTTATTGTAGGTTTTAATGGCCAAACCATCCAGAAAATCTCACGGTTTTAGAAACGGTAAGATATTTCTTTATAAACGAGAACGATGACTAATATGAAATTCATAACACTACTATTATTTACAGTCCTAATATCATTCAATAGTTTTGCAGATGAACTCTCGGATGCAGACGATGCATACAAGCGTGAAGACTTCCCTACTGCGTTTAAGTTATATCATAAACTTGCGGATCAAGGTGACGTGAGTGGCATGTTTTATGTGGGTTATATGTTCAAGAAAGGAATGGGTGTCCTTCAAGACTATAAACAATCAGTTTACTGGTATAACAAGGCAGCAGAACGGGGTTTAGCAAATGCACAAACGTCACTTGGATTTATGTATTACAGTGGAGAAGGTGTTCCTGAGAGTCTTGTAAAGGCACATATGTTTATGAATATTGCATCTGTAAATGAAGCTTCAAGTGAATATCCCTACTTAGGTCTTATTCACAGTCAAGAGGCGACAAGAACAAAAAGAGATGAAATAGAAAAACTAATGACATCAGCACAAGTAACAGAAGCACAAAAACTTGCAAGCGAGTGGATGAAAGCGCATCCATACTAAGAACTAAAAAAGCAGTCTATACGACGATATCTAAAAAAGATCGGGTTTATTCATAATATAAAGTCCTTTCCCTTTTTTCTTTTCTTCGAAAAGAAATTGTTTTGATAAAACCTAAATGTTGATATGTATTTTAACAGGGAACTGCCATTTCGACTTTGTCTGGAAAAATATGTTCCAGACTCGCCTAAAAGCGCCTACTGTTGGCGATCCTACCGATTACGTCCTGTAATCATACCTTCATTCTGTAGGCGAAAAAAAAGAGGGTAAAAACCCTCTTTTTGATACGTTGTATTTTGAAATTAACGTTTTGAGTATTGTGGACGCTTACGTGCTTTATGTAGCCCCACTTTCTTACGTTCAACTTCACGAGCATCACGAGTCACAAAACCAGCGCCGCGTAATACTTTGCGTAGGGTTTCGTCGTATTCCATTAGTGCACGAGTAATGCCGTGGCGTATTGCGCCGGCTTGACCTGAGATACCACCACCTTTAACAGTGATGTTGAAATCAAATTGGTCCATCATTTCTAATGTTTCTAAAGGTTGGCGTACTATCATACGACCAGTTTCACGACCAAAGTATTGATCAAGTGTACGGTTGTTGATGGTGATTTCACCGCTGCCTTTTTTCAGAAATACGCGTGCTGCTGAACTTTTACGTCTTCCGGTGCTGTAATAAACTTCGTTCGCCATCCCTTATATCTCCAATACTTGAGGTTGTTGAGCTGTATGTTGATGCTGTGCATCTGCGTATACCTTAAGTTTACGAAACATATCTCGGCCTAGTGGGCCTTTAGGAAGCATTCCTTTTACAGCTTTTTCGATAATTTGTTCTGGTTTTTTAGCAAGCAATTTTTCAAAACTGATTGATTTAATGCCACCTGGATAGCCAGTATGATGATAGTACATTTTGTCTTTACGCTTATTACCACTGACACGGACGTCTTTTGCATTAATAACAACTATATAATCGCCGGTGTCCATATGAGGCGTATATTCGGCCTTATGTTTACCGCGTAGGCGGCGCGCAATTTCAGTCGATAAACGACCTAGCGTCTTGTCTGTCGCGTCGACGATGAACCAGTCACGCTTAATTGTAGAAGGTGTTGCTGTAAAGGTTTTCATACTAATTCCTGAAAATCCGGTTGCCCGGCTAAAAAAGAGGGGGAATAGTACGGATTGCCCCCTTGGCTGTCAATATTATAAGCGCGATATTCTTGTGGATATTGTTTATTATTTAAGTCATTCCTGAAAGGATGTTTCGGATAACATACATTAATATAAGCTAGCTCTAAGAAATTAACTAAAAAACTAATGAAATCAAGACAATACAGTGGCTTGGACCGTGGAATCATGTTTCTCGATTCTGTTCTCGGCAATCTCTCTCAATCTGGAACAGTTCGAGAAAAAAGACCATATCCAGCAGAATCACATTCTGAGTCAAACCTGAATGAGAATGAGAAGAAACACATCTCCGCTTTAATGCGTGTCAATCATGCTGGAGAAATTGCTGCGCAGGCCTTATATAAGGCTCAGGCCTTAACTGCCAGAGATGATAATCTCAAAAAAACGATGCAGCAGTCTGCAGACGAGGAAGAGGATCATCTCGATTGGTGTGAATCTCGAATAAAAGAGCTGGATGACCATACCAGTTATCTTGAGCCCATCTGGTATGCGGGTTCATTTGGTATCGGTGTTATTGCCGGTTGTTTTGGTGATAAGTGGAATTTGGGTTTTTTGGCAGAAACTGAGCATCAGGTTGTAAAGCATCTTGATTCTCACTTACAGCAATTGCCTAAAAATGATAATCGAAGTCGCGCGATTTTAGAGCAAATGCGCAAAGACGAATTACATCATGCTGTAACGGCAGAAAATGCCGGTGCTGAAATTCTACCGAAGGGTGTTAAACGTTTGATGACGCTAACTTCTAAAATTATGACGAAGACGGCTTATAAAATATAATTATCAAAACTCTTGAAAACTTTTTCACTACCCCCATCTTTTAATTAAGTTAAACGAATGTAGTTGGAGGTAAAGAAAATGGCTTTAACAAATTATGAACCTTGGGGTTTATTAGACAGATTTAATCAACAACTGAATCAACTGGGTTATTCTGATAAATCATTATCAATTGATAATGATGCTTCAAATATAGCAACGAGCCATTGGCGCCCAGCAGTGGATATTAAAGAAGAAGTGGATCGTTTTTTAATTACTGCAGACTTGCCTGGTGTTGATCCTAAAGATATAGAAATCACAATGGATAATGGCATTTTGACTATTAAAGGCGAGCGGCAATCAGAAGTACGCGATGAGAAAGAAGGTTACAAACGTGTTGAACGTGTCAGTGGTGCCTTTTATCGACGTTTTAGTTTGCCCGATACAGCGGATGCTGAAAGGATTGAAGCAACAGGTAAAGATGGTGTTTTGGAAGTGACTTTACCTAAGCATGAGAAAGTTCAGCCACGTAAGATTGAAGTAAAAAGATAATTGTTTGTCTAAGCACAGGTGGGATACCCCACCTGTGTGTTTAGTCGTCTATATATTATTAATGTCTTTTGAACTTTTGTGACACAATCACTCCTAATTAGAAAAATACAAATAAATCCCCGGAATAACACATGAAAACTACTCTAGTCAGACTATTCTCTCGTTTCTTTTTGATTTCATTTTCTTTTATAGCGCCGGTAGTCAATGCTGCTTTGCCTATGCAAATTGATGGAAAAGAATTACCCAGTTTGGCACCGATGCTAGAAAATGTAACACCAGGTGTTGTAAATATAGCAACGGAAGGCAGTGTTCAAATGCAACAAAACCCTTTATTTGCTGATCCCAGATTCCGACAATTTTTTAAAGTACCAGATCAACCATTAGAGCGTAAAACAAGTAGTTTAGGTTCAGGTGTTATCGTTGATGAAAAACGTGGTTTGGTGTTAACGAATAATCATGTCATTGCAAATGCACATCAAATTACAGTGACTTTGCTTGATGGACGTCAACTTGAAGCTGAAGTTGTTGGTACTGATCCAGCAACTGATGTCGCCGTTATTAAAATTCCTGCTGAGGAATTAACCGCAGTAAAAACAACGGACTCAAATAGTTTAAGAGTTGGTGACTTTGTCGTTGCAATTGGTAATCCATTTGGTCTTGGCCAAACAGTGACGTCCGGTATTGTTAGTGCTTTAGGTCGAAGTGGTTTAGGAATTGAAGGTTATGAAGATTTTATTCAAACCGATGCCTCTATAAACCCGGGTAATTCAGGTGGTGCCTTAGTGAATCTTCGTGGTGAGTTAGCAGGAATAAATACTGCGATTATTGCGCCGAATGGTGGCGGGAATGTTGGTATCGGTTTAGCTATTCCAATTAATCTTGCTTTGCAAATCATGGAGCAAATAATTGAAACAGGTGAAGTTAAGCGTGGTTTTCTTGGTGTAAGCATGCAGGATCTTAGTCCAGCATTAGCAGAAGCATTTGGTCTTGAAGGACAAACGGGGGCGATAATTAATGAAGTACTTGCTGAATCTCCCGCAGAGAAAGCCGGGTTAATAGCTGGAGATATTGTTGTCTCAATTGATGGGAAAAAAATTAAAAATGCAGCGGACTTGAGAAACCGAGTCGGTATTTTACCTGTCGGCGAAACAGTGAAGTTTAATATTTTACGTGATGGTAAAGAATCTGAAGTTGTTGTTACGGTGGATGAAAATAATCAAGTAACTACAGCACCAAAAGCAATGAATGAATTATTAAAAGGTGTCACAGTTAGTGATATTGAAAAAGGTAACCCTTATTTTGGTAAAGTTGAAGGCATTGCTGTATTGGATGTGCAACGAGGTAGTTTAGCCTGGCGTAGTGGCCTTAGAGCTTCTGATATTATTACATCAGTGAATAAAGCACCTGTAAAAAGTTTAAAAGAATTTTTATCTTCAGTAGATAAAAAGAATGACTCTCTATTGTTTAGGATTATTAGAGGTAATGCAGCGGCGTTTCTTGTACTGAAAAAATAAAGGACACCTCTAAAAACAGCACTTTTTTCGCGATTACTTCGTCGGCTCCGTGCTCGAATCCTCATGTATTATATATATACACTCTGGTTCTGCGCGCGGTGTCTCCTTGTACTCACAAAAAAATCACTATTTTTAGAGGCATCCTATTGTCTTTAGATGTTGAGGTTACAGTTAGCGATTGATTCTTTAATAAGTTCAATCGCTTTATGTCTTGGAAATGACTTGCGATAAGCAATAATAATTTCACGGTAAGGAACTGGTTTGCTAAACGGTCGGTATTCCAGCATACCTTTTAACCCTGTTTGAGTTTCTATAGATAAGGCAGGTAATATTGTTATGCCAACACCAGCAGCAACCATTTGACGAATCGTTTCAATAGAGCTGCTTTCTAAAGTCTTCTGTATTTTTTTATCTTTCTCTAAAGGATTAACACAAGAAGGGCAAAGCTCAACAATTTGTTCGCGAAAGCAATTGCCTGCTTTTAGCAATAACATCGTGTCGCTTAATAAGTCATCTGCTTTAAGTTTTTTCTTTTTTGTTAAAGGGTGGCTGTTAGGTAAGGCAACTTGAAACGGTTCTTTATATAGTAATTCAGTAGAGATACCAGTTTCTGTATATGGGTTAGATAAAATTACGATATCAAGATCGCCAGCTTTTAATCTGGACATCAGGTTTTTAGTATAATTTTCTTCTATAATTAAACTGATTTCAGGGGCTTGTTTAGTAACTACAGGTATAAGTTTAGGTAGTAAATAAGGACCTACAGTGTAAATAACCCCAAGTTTTAAATCACCTTTAAGTTCATCCTTATTTTGTTTGGCAATTTCTTTTAGGTTATTCGTTTCATTTAAGATTAATTCAGCTTGTTTAATAATCGCTTCACCGATAGGTGTGATCGAAATTTCATGCTGGTGACGTTCAAATAAAGCTACGCCTAATTCTTCTTCAATTTTTTTTACAGCAACACTTAAAGTAGGTTGGCTAACAAAACATTTTTCTGCTGCTCGTCCAAAATGTAATTCTTTTGCTACAGCAACGATATAACGAAATTCTGAAAGAGTCATAGTTTTATTAGTTATTAATTAGTTGCAGCAACACTAGAAAGTTTTTTATTTTTTGAAACGCTAGTATTTGAAACTATAGTATTTAGTAACTCAATATCCACAAATGATTTATCAAAGCTACTACCTTGTGATAGCTTAAATGGATGATCTGGTTCGCCTAAGTGATTTGAGACAATTGAGGCGCCAGTAAAATCATTATCTATAGTATAAGCATGCGTTGTAATTACTGTCTGTAACCCCGCAGCAATTGCCGAAAGGTTGCCATTTTGTGTATCTTCAATGGCAACACATCCTTCAGCATCTAAGCCAAGACCGGCAAGTACACATTGATAAACTGCAGGAGACGGTTTTTTATCCTGCACCGTATCGCTCGTGACAATTGAGTTGAATATTTCGCATGGTTCAATATTTAATATTTTGTTAAACAGAGTCGTCAGATTTGCCATAGAAGAACTTGTGGCGACGCCAATCGGTATTTCTTTATCTCTGGCTTCGTTTATTAATCTGATAACACCAGGACGGAATTGAATACCATCGCTGTTTAATATTAAACGATAATTTTCTGATTTTCGTTTATGTAATTCCTGAACAAAACTTTCCTGGTCGACGATATCATTCTTTAATGATAGATCTTCATTCAAGAATTTTCTGAATCGTTCCTTGCCGCCGGAGATGTGAAGGATTTGCCGATAATCGTCTACTGACCAGTTCCATTCGATGTTAAATTCTTCGAAAGTTTGGTTGAATGCCTGGCGATGAATTTCTTCGGTATCTGCGATGGTTCCGTCTACGTCAAAGATGATGCCTTTTAGTTTCATTAAAGACTGATATGTAAGTATTTGTGATAGTTATTTTCTATTGATTATAAACAACAAATAATTTACTGCAATGCAGTATTTCGTAGTCTTTGACCGTATACTTAACTCTAACAATATGCATCTTGATATTAGGACTTCAATTGACTTTATCTGGAATATTTAAATGGAAGAATACCTGAATATATTAAACTCACTAATAGCAGAAAATGCAGTTCAATCTGTGCTTGCTCTAAGCGCCGTTGTGTTGATTGTTCTGAGTTTAGTTTTTCGAGGAAAACTAACTGCGTTATTAAAAAACAATACTGAATTACAACAGAAATTGGCTGTAGCAACTGAACGCGATGAAAATAAAGATTACCGTATTGATGAGTTAATTGATTTATTAAAGGATCGTGAAAAATCAATCAAAGAACTACAAAAAGACGTCGAGAACGCTAAAGTCGAAATAGCCGAGTTGCGCACCAAGCTCGATGAGGAAAGAAAGTTATCACAAGAAAAATTAACTTTGTTAGAGCAAGCTGAAAAGAAAATGACTGATGCCTTCGAAAACCTATCTAATAGAATTCTGGAGGAAAAGAGCAAAAGATTTACTGAGCAAAATAAAACCAATATTGGTGAAGTCCTAATTCCTTTAAGGGAACAATTGGGTGACTTTCGCAAAAAGGTAGAAGATGTTTATGATAAAGAAACTAAAGATAGATTGTCTTTGTATCATGAAATCACCAATCTGAAGACATTAAATGAACAGATGAGCAAGGATGCAATTAATCTGACTAAAGCACTTAAAGGAGATAGTAAAAAACGCGGAGATTGGGGCGAAGTAATTTTAGAACGAGTACTAGAAGAATCAGGTTTAAAGAATGGACGAGAGTATGAAGTTCAAGGCAGTTATCGAGATGACTCGGGTAAATTATTTTACCCCGATATCGTTGTTCATTTACCAAACAAGAGAGACGTTATTATTGATTCAAAAATATCCTTGAATGCCTACGAACGTTATTATTCGGCATCTACTGAGCAAGAAAAAGATAGCGCACTAAAAGAACATTTGGCCTCTGTTAGAAAACATGTCAGTGATTTAAAAGGGAAAAGTTATGATGAATTAGTCGGTGTTAATTCATTAGATATGGTACTCATGTTTGTTGCAATAGAACCGGCTTTAATGCTGGCTTTTGAACATGATTCAAATTTATTTCAAGATGCATTCAATAGCGGTATTTTTTTAGTCAGTCCTTCTACGTTAACAATGAATCTTCAGGTGATTCAAAACATGTGGCGTTATGAATATCAAAATCAAAATGCGCAAGAGATCGCTAAGCAAGCCGGGAGTATGTATGATAAATTTAATGGCTTTGTTGATGCGCTTGAAGATATAGGCGATAAACTTACCAAGGCACAAACCGCCTATGTCACGGCACATAACCGTTTGGTTGATGGCAAAGGAAATTTGATTTCTAAAGCAGAAGCAATTCGTAAGTTAGGCGATTTAAAAACAAATAAAAAATTGTCTGATGATCTTGTTAATAAATCACTTCCAGAAAGTTAACGTTTTAATATTGCTAACCAACGATAAAAATTAAGTAAGCTTGCCAGCGATGCCGAAACATAGGTCAATGCTGCAGCAGTGAGAATTTTTTTTGCAATAGGCATAGCTTGTTCGGGAAGGTAGTCGCCTTCACTTAAGATAGGCAGTGCTCGCTTGAAGCTCGCATCAAATTCCACGGGTAATGTAAATAGATGCAATATAATGGGTAAGCTCATAATAGTAAGGCCTGCCAATAACATAAGCAGACTAACCGCAGGAATTTTAACCATCATCATGGTGAATGGCAGACTGACTAAAATAATAGATGCAAATTTTTCTGCTATAGCTGCGATATGAGCATATTTCGTTCTTAATAATAATGGTTTGTAACTCGTATGATGTTGTAAGGCATGTCCAAATTCATGAGCGGCAATAGTAATAGCAGTTAATGATTTTCCTTCATGGTTACTTTCAGAAAGTCGGATTGTTTTTGAACTCGGATCGTAATGGTCATTACCATTTTCAGTTTGTTCAACGGAAACATCTTTTAATTCAAAACGATTGATAAGATGCGTTGCAAGTTCTCCCCCTGTGCCAGGCAGTGATTCGATATTTTGACTATATTGCTTAATTACTCTACGTACCCAAAATTGGGGTAAAAATATAATAATTATCAATAGTACGATGAGTAATACTGTTAGCATATTGTGCTCGTGATATTATTTGCTTGCTTAGCACGACTACTGCAATCGGCTACTCTTCGGTAAAAACGAACTAAAAATACTCATGTACTACGTGTACACTCCGTTTTTTAGTTCGCTTTTGCCTCGATTATCCTTCGTTCGTAACGTCGTGCAAAGCAACCATAAAAAATAATTAGTACGAATCATTACATAATTAAAATGCAGACTCCATTAGATAAATATACTAGTGATCTTCAACAAGAAGATTTCAATTCCGATCCTGCCCAAAAAGTGGCAGTCATGCATATGCAAAAACTATTCGAAGAATTAGTTAAAAAGCCACAAAAACAAAATACATTGATTAAAAAGCTTAAATCAATATTGAAAATAGAAAAGAAACAACAAATTAGGGGCTTGTATTTTTGGGGAGGCGTCGGCCGCGGGAAAACTTACTTAGTCGATTGTTTTTATGAATGTTTACCATTTGAAAATAAACAACGAATTCATTTTCATCGTTTTATGCAAAGTATCCATAAAGAACTAAAGACACTAGAAAATGTTGAAAGTCCATTAATAAATATTGCGCAGCGATTGTCCGAACAAACACGAATACTCTGTTTTGATGAATTTCATGTTTCGGATATTACCGATGCGATGTTATTAGCTGGCTTATTTGATGCTTTATTTGAACGCGGTGTTGTGCTCGTTACCACGTCTAATCAACACCCTGATCAATTGTACCAAGGCGGTTTACAACGAGAACGATTTTTACCGGCGATAGAATTGATTAAAAAAAATACAGAAGTGGTAAATCTTGATTCTGGCATTGATTACCGATTGCAGTTTCTTGACCATGCTGAGATATATCATTCGCCGTTAGATGATAGAGCTGATGCTATGCTTGAAGACGATTTCGATCATGTTTGTCCTGACGAAGGTAGCAGGGGAGCTGTACTTGAAATTGAAGGACGTTCAATTCAAACAGTACGCTGTGGTGATGGTGTCGTTTGGTTTAATTTTAAAGCACTGTGCGATGGGCCACGTGGTGCTGCAGACTATATTGAAATTGCCAGGCAATATCAGACCGTTTTACTCTCAAATATCTTAGTTATGGATGATCACGATAATGACTTGGTAAAGCGATTTATCACATTAGTCGATGAATTTTACGATCGTAACGTTAAGCTGATTATTACGGCGGCCGCTGTTCCTGATGGACTCTATCAAGGTAAGCGATTAGCTGAAGCTTTCAAACGAACTATTAGTCGTTTAGAAGAGATGCGAACTCACGACTATCTTGCCAAACAACATATCCCTTAATTAGCTGTTAAATAAGCTTTTTTCTCAATTTTTAGCAAAATTGTTGCAATAAATCACAGTTTAAGTAATAAGTTACAGCATTTATTTGACATATAACTATATATAAACTATATAACTAGTTAATATTTAAAAGAAAAAATTATTTTAAATTTTACATTACAAATAACTAATAAGAAGGAAAATGTGTTGAATGCCGTGGCATCAAAATTAGATGAAGATATAGAGTCAGATATAGCTAAAGCGCTTGAATATCGTTATGGGGACGGGTTGGTGTATTTACCAAAGCACCAGCCAGAAAGTCTATATAAAATGGCGACAAACAAAGGTTTTTTAGATCAAGAAGGTTATCTGACACGCAAGGGTAGAAGTTTGCTCGCGAAATATCAGTTCACTTAATTCTTTAAAGCTGAAATTCTTCGGCTCAAGGATTCTAGCCTGATTATTTTAATCTGGGCTTAAACTTATTAGTCTGCATTCTCTATCAAAATCGTTTTAGTCTATTTTTCATATAAATTACTTTTTTAATAACAAAGACGAATAAATATAGTAAAATTCGTTCCTTTCCCACACTGGAATGAGCTGTTATCTTTCGCAGCCGCAAAACAGCAGAGTTATAATACAAAATGTATAAGTACGATAATTACGATCAAACGATAGTTAATGAGCGAGTAAATCAGTTTCGTGATCAAACCGAGCGATTTCTTGCTGGAAAATTAAGTGAAGAAGAGTTTAGACCATTACGCTTAATGAATGGACTCTATGTTCAACGTCACGCGCCTATGCTGAGAGTCGCTATTCCTTATGGATTACTTTCAAGTGAGCAACTAAGAATGTTGGCGCATATTTCAAGAAAATATGACAAGAATTACGCTCATTTCAGCACTCGTCAAAATCTTCAATATAATTGGCCGGCACTTGAAAGTGTGCCTGATATTTTAGCTGATCTTGCTACAGTTGAAATGCATGCAATCCAGACGAGCGGTAACGATATTCGTAATACAACTTCAGATCAGTTTGCGGGAATTGCTGAAGACGAACTTGAAGATCCAAGACCGTATTGTGAAATTATTCGTCAGTGGTCTACCTTCCATCCTGAGTTTTCATTTTTACCAAGAAAATTCAAGATAGCAGTGTCAGGCGCTAAACATGATCGTGCTGCGGTTCAAGTTCATGATATCGGACTTTATCTGGTAGAGAATGATAAAGGTGAAATAGGCTTTAATGTTATCGTTGGCGGTGGATTGGGTCGTACTCCATTTATAGGGCCAAGTATAAAACCCTTTTTAGAAAAACAAGATCTGCTTTCCTATTTGGAAGCAATTTTACGTGTATATAATCGCTACGGTCGTAGAGACAATATGTATAAAGCCCGAATTAAAATTCTGGTTAATGAACTTGGTAAAGAAGAATTTGCTAAACAAGTCGAAGAAGAATGGTTACATATTAAAGATGGTGTGATGAAACTTGATCAAAAAGAAATTGATCGTGTAAAAGCTTTTTTTACATCACCTGAATACGATGAAAATGCGGCTGATGATACTAGTTTTGCAGCGGCACAAGAATCTAATAAAGCATTTTCTAATTGGGTAAAAAGAAACCTATTCCCACATAAGGTGGCTGGTTACAAAGCCGTGGTTGTTTCATTAAAGGCGCCGGATATTCCGCCAGGCGATGTCACTGATGTACAAATGGATCATATTGCCGACCTTGCTGAGCAATACAGTTATAGTGAAATTGTTGTTACCCATGATCAAAATCTGGTTTTACCTAACGTTAAAGAAGCCGATCTATTTGCTCTTTGGGAAAAATTGGCAGAACAAAAGTTGGCTACGCCTAATATTGGTTTATTGACAGATATTATTTGTTGTCCGGGTCTGGATTTTTGTGCATTAGCTAATGCGGGTTCAATACCAATTGCTAAGCAGATTAATGATAAGTTTGATGATTTAGATTATTTGCATGATATTGGTGATTTAAAAATAAAAATGTCAGGTTGTATGAATGCATGTGGTCATCATCATGTAGGTCATATTGGAATTTTAGGTGTTGATAAGAAAGGCGTTGAGTTCTATCAATTAACGCTCGGTGGCTCAGCAGAAAACGAGGCATCATTAGGTGACCGTCTTGGTCCTGGTGTTGCAAAAGAAGAAGTGGCTAATGTGATTGGCAAGTTACTTGATGTCTATGTTGAACAACGCCAGGAGGATGAAGCGTTTCTTGAAACGTATCGTCGAGTTGGAATCAAGCCATTTAAGGAAAGTGTATATGCGAGTAATTAAAGACAAAGCCGTCATCAATGATGATTGGCAGTTAATACGTGAACTTGATTGTTCAAAACCAATTCCGGATGGAAAAGTAATTATTCCGTTTATTGACTGGCAAGCGAGTCGCGATGAATTATTAAAACGTGATACGGAACATGCTGTCTGGATTGATGGCGATATAGAAACCGAAACTTTACTTGGTGACTTAGAGCACTTCTCATTGATTGCTTTGGATTTTCCTGCGTTTAAAGATGGCCGTTCTTATTCACATGCAAGTCTGTTACGAAATCGTTATAACTTTAAAGGTGATTTACGTGCAATAGGTGATGTCTTACGTGATCAACTCTTTTTCTTACAGCGATGCGGAATCAGTAGTTATGAAGTGCGTGAAGATAAAGATATTGAAGATGCACTTAAAAGCCTAGATGATTTTAGTGTTCGCTATCAAGCAGCAGCGGATGATGCTCAGCCAATTTATAAGCAAAGATAATACTTCTAGCTATATAAAAAGTATCTTTAAATAGTTAACACGGTCACAGAGGGTATATTTAGAGCATCTTCACTGTGGAAGCCGCGAATTAACAATACCTTTTCACCTGTATGGGCTAGCTTACCTTCAGTAATAACTTCTCGCGCCAGCTCATTTGGGTTTGTTTTACCTGCATTCTCCGAATGGACAGGGATCACGCTCCATAGCATTGCCATTTTTCGACAGATATCAGGACGATTTGTTATTGCCACTACCGGTGCTGCAGGTCTTGCAGAACTCATCGTTGCCGCAGTCATACCACTTTTTGATATTACAACAACAGCATGAACTTTAAGATCATGTGCTAATTGTGCCATTGAGTTCGCCATTGCTTCCCAAATAGGTATAGCTGTTTTTGATGAGTTATCAGAAATTTTTGCACCGTATTTATTATGTGACCATAAATAGGATTCTGTTTGTCGAGATATTCGATCCATCATTTTGACTGCATCAATAGGAAAAGCACCCACGGCGGTTTCACCAGATAGCATGATGGCATCAGTACCTAATGTGACAGCATAGGCAACGTCAGTGACCTCAGCACGTGTAGGGCGTGCATTTTCAATCATGGATTCGAGCATTTGAGTTGCTACGATCACGGGTTTAAATTTTGCGCGAGCTAAATCAATTAATTGATGTTGTGCGACTGGCACTTGTTCAGGATTGAGTTCAACACCTAAATCGCCACGCGCAACCATAATGCCATCTGCTGCATCAAGAATTTTACTTGCTGCTTTCAGAGCTTCTGGTTTTTCAATTTTAGCAATAATACGTGCATCACTATTATACGAATCCATTAATTCTCTTAAATCATTAATGTCTTCAGCTGATCGGACAAACGAGAGCGCTAAAAAGTCGACTCCGAGTTCAATAGCTAATTTTGCGTCGGCTTTATCTTTTTCCGTTAATGATGGCGCAGAGACTTTTACACCAGGTAAATTAATACCTTTATGATTGCCAAGTTTTCCACCATAGATAACGGTACAAGTTATTTCGGTACCTTCAATTTTATCAACTTCTAATTCAAGCGTTCCATCAGCAAGTAAGATACGATCACCAAGTTCGACATCATCAGCTAAAGCTGAGTACTGTGAAGGAATTAAACCGGGTTTTCCTTCAACATCACGTGTTGTCACAACGACAGTTTCATTATTTTTTAATTCAATGCTGTCTTTTTTAAATTTACCCGTACGTATTTTTGGGCCACAAAGGTCGGCTAATATGCCAACAGGTTGTTCAAGTTCATTAGCAATTTCACGAATCCGCGCATAAGTTTCCTTGTGATAACTATGATCACCATGGGACATGTTTTGTCGAAATATATTAACTCCTGCTTTAATTAATTTACGAATTTGCTCAGGTTCACTACTGGCAGGTCCCAGTGTGGCGATGATTTTGGTACGTCGATTTTTAAGTAAATTAATTTGTGTAACGATAGACATTATTCTGTACGTTCCTAGGAAGTTAGTTAATTAATTCATAGAGATATAAGATATTATCCCAGTAATTAGTGTTATTCATATCAATAAAATTTACAGACATATTTGTAATAATAGCAGTATTCCAAATCGAATAATTATTATTGGCACATATATTGTAGATATTATATTTGTGACTTGTGTCACAGTTTAATTATCGGTTAAGTACAGCAATATAACTACAATTAATGATGAACTTTAAAAGATAAGACATTTAGGGAAATAACCTTTAATTTAAGTGAAACAAAGTTCGGTATGCCCGACAAACTAAATAACATCAAAAACAAAACACCTGAATCAGATTTACTCGATATCTTCAATTCGGTACTGGAGTGTATTTCTCGTGTCGATAAGCAAGGTAATTACCTTAGTGTGAATCAGCAATTTGCCGATGCCTGCGGTTATCAGGCTGAAGAAATGGTTGGCTTATCCTGGTACGAAACAGTTCACCCAAATGACATCGAGAAAGCAAAACAAGCCTATGAAGTCATGCTGGAAAAAGGTCGTGTTGATATCGAACTTCGTGGTATTAGAAAGAATATGACAACTTTCTACAAACGTATCGTGATGGTTGAAGGGATAGAGGATAAGACCTCACTATTAGGCCATTATTGCTTTATGCAGGATATTACCGAAGGAAAATTATCAGAACAGAATGAGTCATCTGAGACCATTCTGGAAAAGCATAAAAATAATTCTGAAAAGCTTAACAATTTGCTTTCACTTATACCCGCTGTTTCTTTTCGTGCAGATGCAGATAGAGAAAACATTTTTGAAATAAGTGACAATATTTCTAGTTTATCCGGTTATAGCTGTCAGGATTTCTATCAAAATATAAAATTAAATGAGTTGATTCTGGAAGATGATTTTGAAAATACAATAAAAAAAATTAAACAGGCTATTCATAATAAAGAAACCTATGAGGTCTCATATCGTATCGATACCAAATCGGGTGAAATAGTCTCTATAAAAGAACAGGGAATTCCAGTCGTCGTTGCAGGAGAAGTTAAATATATTGATGGTTTGATATCCATGGCAGAACTTGCTGGTAAGAGTAATCACTATGTAAAAAAACTGACTAATGAGTTCCATGAAAAATCCAGTGATTTTCATTTTAAAGATGTTGTTCGCAAATTAAGTGAGGCAACAAATGCAAAGATTGCTGTTATTACTGAATGTGTCGATTTTACTGAGACCAGTGTAAGAACTTTGGCTTTCTATAATAGAAATGAATACCTGGATTCAATTGAATATGAACTTACGGGTACACCTTGTCAGATAGTTATAAAAGGTGAAGCTTGTTTCTACCCAGAAAAGATTCAGGAAAATTTTCCAAATGATTCCGAACTTGTTGAGTTAAATGCTGAAAGTTTCTGTGGTGTTCCCTTGTTTAATAACCTCAAGGAAGTTATTGGCCATCTTTATATTATTGATGATAAACCCTTAAGTGATAAAGAGAAATATCTGTCAATTTTGGAGTCTTTTGCACTACCGGTTGCTAAAGAATTGGAGCGGCAACTTGAAAATATTGTTGTTAATGAACTGGCTGCTGCACTAAATATTATTCATGGAGAAAGATATTTTAATGATCTGGCGATTTATATCCAAAAAATATTAAAAGCAGATTATGTGATTATCGGTGAATTAAATAATTCTGATCCATGCGAAATAAAAACTCTGGCATTGTGTTATCAAGGAGACCTTATTGAAGGTATATGTTATCCATTAGAGGGCTCACCTTGTCAAAGTGTGTTAGATAAGAGAGTTAACTCTTATCCTGAAAAAGTACTCGATTTTTATCCAGATAATAATTGGCTTAGAGAAAATCAGGCACAAAGTTTTGTAGGTGCACCTTTGCTTGATAGCAAAGGTAAACCGGTTGGTGTTATTTCTGTGATTAATACTTCACCAATAAAAAATATCAATACTTATGAATCATTGGTTAATATATTTGCCATTCGAGCAGCGGATGAGTTGAGTCGATTAAGATATGAAAAAGTATTAAGTTCTTACAAAAATATAATTAATTCTTCCAGCGATCTGATTTCAACAGTCGATCTTGATTATAAATATATTTCTGTCAATAAAAGTTACCTTAAGCTTTTTGATAAACGCGAAGAAGAAATAATTGGTTTTCCAATAGCAAAACTGCATGGCGATGAAAAATTCAATAATTGAATCAAGCCACAACTTGATCGTTGTTTTAAGGGTGAATCGGTAAAAAATGAAATTGTGATTATTAATAGAGAAGGTTCTGAAGTATATATGCATGCAATACATAACCCTTATTATTCTGAGGATGGCGAAGTTATCGGAGCCGTTGTTATTGCTAGAGATGTGACAGAGGTTCTCAGTACTGAGAGAGCATTAGAGCAGTCACGTAATGACTTTAAAAAAACAATAAAGCTAAGTCCCGATATTATTTGTGTTACCAGTTTTGATGATGGTGAAATTTTTGAAGTCAATAAAGCATTTTGTAAGGCATCCGGTTGGAGTAAGGAAGAAGCGATAGGTAGAACAACAACGGAATTGAATTTCTTCTCGCCGGAGTCCAGAGAAAATTATATTAATACGATCATTAAAGATGGTGGGATTAATGGTGAAGAATTATTAGTTAATAGAAAAAATGGAGAATCTGCTTATTTATTAATGTCATGTTTTATCATCGATCTATTCGGACAAAAGCAGCTTTTAACGATAGCGAGAGATATCACCGAAAGAAAACAATCTGAAATATTGTTAGAGCTTGAGAACAAATGTCGCCAAATAGAATCAAGCACGGATGATTTCAATCAAGCTTTGACTGAAATCATCAGGGAAATTGAAGCTACTAGTGAGTTCTTGATTGGTTCTATAGCAATTCTTGATGATTCAGGTAAACACATAATCAATTCAATTGCGCCCGGATTATCTAAAGATTATCTGAAGGCTATCGAGGGTCTCTCTATCGGAGAAGGGATAGGCTCATGTGGTACGGCTGCATATCGTCAGGAAATGGTTATCGTTAGTGATATACAAAATGATGTGTTATGGAAAGATTACCGTGGTTTGGCGAAAAAATATGATTTTTCAGCCTGTTGGTCTATCCCTATCAAATCAAAACGGCAAAAGGTTATCGGGACTTTTGCCTGTTATTATAAGCAGCCGCAAAGCCCATCCAGTTTTGAATTAATGTTGATCAATCGTGTAGCGAAGTTAATTGGCACTATTGTTGAGGAAAAGATAAACGATGAAAAGTTAAAAGTCAGTCGTGAAAAATTCAGGATGCTATACGATGATACGCCGTCTATGTTTTTTAGTCTGGATCAAGACGGAACTATTATTTCGGTTAATCAATTTGGTGCTCGTCACTTGGGTTATGAAGTAGCTGATCTGATTGGTAACAATGTACTTAAAATTATATGTGATGAAGATAAACAAAAGGCAAAAGATAAATTAATGGAGTGTTTTTCTAATACCGATGCTATGGAACGTTGGGAGATAAGAAAATTACATCAGGATGGCCATGAGATAAGGGTCAGGGAAACTGCCAATGTTGTTGATACCATTGACAAGCAGGAAGTCTTTATTGTTTGTGAAGATATTTCAGAAAATTACTTACTTTCTCAAAAACTCGAATACCAAGCGAGTCATGATGCTTTGACAGGTTTGATAAACAGACGTGAATTTGAAAGTCGTTTAAATAGAGTTATTCAGGAAGAGTCTATTCGAATTCCCGGACATGCCTTTTGCTATCTCGATCTGGATAACTTTAAAATAATAAACGATACCTGTGGACATCTGGCTGGAGATGCCATGTTGAAACAGCTAAGTGAGTTGCTCAATACTTCTGTCAGAAGTCGGGATACACTAGCAAGATTAGGTGGTGATGAATTTGGTATTTTAATGGAGAATTGTTCATTAAAACAGGCACAAGGCGTTGCACTAAAAATAATATCTATAGTTGATGATTTTAGATTTATCTGGAAAGACAATAAGTTTAGTGTAGGTGTGAGTATTGGTCTTGTTCCTATAGACGAGACTGGCGGTAATGTAACCGATATTTTGAGTGCCGCTGATACGGCCTGTTATGCAGCTAAGGAAGCCGGACGTAATCGTGTGCATGTATTTACCCCAGATGATGATGAGTTGGAAGAAAGAAGAGGAGAGATGCAATGGGTTGCCCGGATTAATCAGGCGCTGGAAGAAGATATGTTTTGTCTTTTTTATCAGGACGTTATTCCTGTTAAGACATCAGCTCAACAGGAAGGTAGACGCTTCGAATTATTAGTCAGAATTAGGACGCATGACGGTGGATACATCATGCCGGGAGCATTTTTTCCATCTGCAGAACGCTATAATTTATCAACCAAGATTGATCAATGGGTGATTAAATCTGCTTTAAATTGGTTGTCAACAAATAATGCTGTCCTTGAACAAGTGGAGAGTTGTGCTATTAATATATCAGGTCATTCTTTAGGGGATGACAACTTTCTTGAGTTTTGTGTTGCTAAGATTATTGAAAATAAAGTACCTGCCAACAAACTTTGTTTTGAAATCACAGAGACAGCAGCAATTTCCAATTTAGCTAGTGCAAGAGATTTTATTTCTGAACTCAAAAGTAGGGGCTGTTCATTCGCTCTGGATGATTTTGGTAGTGGACTGTCTTCCTTCGGATATTTAAAAAACTTACCAGTCGACTACATTAAAATTGATGGTGTTTTTATACGCGACCTTATGACTGATCCATTTGATAACGAAATGGTGACAGCGATTAATAAACTCGGTCATGTAATGAATATAAAAACCATTGCTGAATTTGTCGAGAATGAAGAAACATTAAAAATATTGAATGAAATGGGAGTGGACTTTGCTCAAGGTTTTGGCATAGGTAAGCCTAAACCGATAGAGTTATTTATGTCAGACAAACAATAAGCCAGTCTGGTATGACTGGCTCATAAATTTTTGAATGGTTAAGGATTTATTTTCTA
>JAJFKK010000101.1 GCA_021773245.1 Gammaproteobacteria bacterium
AAAGGTGTTCTCGCTTATAATGAAGCACCTTTAGTGTCTATAGATTTTAATCATGACCCAGCATCTTCTACATTTGATGCATCTTTGACAAAAGTAATCGAAGGCAAGCTTGTTAAGGTTATTGCCTGGTATGACAATGAGTGGGGTTTTTCTAACCGTATGTTAGATACTACTGTTGCTTTAATGAACGCTAAATAGAGAACTGTGCACGAATGATATTTTACCCTCATACTTCGTTAAAAATGTGCTCGAATGCTCATTTATTAGATATAAACTCCGCTTCTGCGCGCATTTTCGCCTCGTCTAAGAATAAAATCTCTATCCGTGCAAAGCTCTCTAGGGATATAAATTAATCGTGTCAATCTTGGTAAAAATTGCTGATCTGGATTTGTCGGGTAAGACAGTACTTATCCGTGAAGATTATAACGTCCCAATAAAAGATGGCGTGGTTACTAGTGACACTCGCATACGTGCAACACTACCAACACTAAAAGAAGTTCTTGATGCCGGTGCTAAAATAATTTTAGTTTCCCATCTGGGGCGTCCTGTTGCAGGCGAGTATGACGAAGCTTTTTCTCTTGCGCCTGTTGCAAAATCTTTAAGCGATTTTCTTGGTATAGACGTTCCTGTTATTAAAGACTGGGTTAATGGCATCGATTTAAGTGAGCATCAAGTTGTACTTTGTGAAAATGTACGTTTTGAAGCAGGTGAGACAAAGAACGATGAAGAACTGGCTCGCAAGATGGCGCAACTTTGTCAGGTTTATATTAATGATGCATTTGCAACAGCACACCGTGCGCAGGCTTCAACCCACGGTGTGGCAAAATATGCAGGCGTGTCTGCTGCAGGACCATTACTTATTAACGAGTTAAAATCGTTAAGCAAAGCACTTAGAGAACCTGAAAAACCGGTTATTGCTATCGTTGGTGGTGCAAAAGTATCAAGCAAGCTAACTATTCTTGAAACATTATCTGAAAGAGTTGATCAACTCATAGTTGGTGGCGGCATTGTAAATACTTTTTTAAAAGCGGCGGGGTATGAAGTAGGCAAATCACTTTATGAACCTGATTTGGTTGATGTCGCTAAAAAACTAATTAAACAAGCTGAAGAAAATGGCTGTCATATTCCACTGCCTGTCGATGTTATCTGCGGTAAAGAATTTGATGAAGATACAATAGCAGAAACAAAATCAGTCAACGATGTAACTGCTGATGACATGATCATGGATGTCGGCCCGGAAACATCAAAACAACTTAATGATATTATTGCTAATGCAAAAACAATCGTTTGGAATGGTCCACTTGGTGTTTTTGAATTTAATCAATTTAGTCAAGGAACTGAAAGCCTTGCAAATGCTATTGCAAATAGCCATGCCTATTCAATTGCTGGTGGTGGTGACACTATTGCGGCGATTTCAAAATTTAACGTTGAAGATAATATTTCTTATATTTCAACTGGCGGTGGTGCTTTCCTTGAATTTCTTGAGGGAAAAAAACTACCCGCTATCGAAATTCTTGAAGAAGCAGCTCGTGCTTGGGTAGCAATGGAACGAGCAAGAGAACTATAAATAATAAAAATATCATTAACTATTTCAAAGTTAATGACAAACAACAACGGATAACCAAAACTTAAATGAGAAGAACTAAAATAATTGCAACGCTTGGACCAGCAACTGATCAGCCAGGTATGTTAGAAAAATTGATTGATGCCGGCGTTGATGTCTTTCGATTAAACTATTCTCATCAAACACATGCAGAGCATGAAAGACGAATGAAAGAAATTCGTAAAATATCACACGCGCACAAACATGCTGTTGGCGTTATTGCCGATTTACAAGGCCCGAAGATCCGTATTGAACACTTTAAAGAAGGCAAGGTTGAGTTACGTGAAGGTGCTAATTTTAAAATTAATACTGCCCTAGCTACTGAAGATGGCGATGAAACTCAAGTTGGCGTCACCTATAAAGAACTCGCTAAAGATGTAAAAGCTGAAGACAAGTTATTAATCGATGATGGAAAGGTTGTATTGCATGTTAACTCTGTCAAAGGAAATATTATTGACTGCGAAGTTATCAATGGCGGCGAGCTAAGTAACAACAAAGGTATTAACCTTCAAGGTGGTGGCTTGTCTGCAAGTGCCGTGACGGAAAAAGATATTGAAGACATGAAGCATGCGGCGGCAATTAAAGTCGACTTCATTGCAATCTCATTTCCTAGAGATGGAAGTGACATAAAAAAAGCACGCCAAATGATGGAAGAATGTGATTGTAATGCACAGTTAATTTCTAAAATAGAACGCGCCGAAGCACTAAATCATATTGAAGAAATCATTGAAGGTTCTGATGCCATTATGATTGCGCGAGGTGATTTAGGTGTCGAAATTGGCGATGCTGCTTTACCGCCAGTACAAAAAAGTCTAATCAAAATGGCTAGAGACATGGATCGCGCGGTTATTACCGCAACGCAAATGATGGAATCCATGACTGAAAGTAAAATTCCTACTCGAGCGGAAGTATTTGACGTAGCCAATGCCGTGATTGATGGTACAGATGCCGTGATGTTATCTGGCGAAACCAGTATTGGTCATTATCCAGATAAAGTCGTTGAAGCCATGTCACGCGTTTGTGAAGAAGCTGAAAAACAACGCAGCGTACGTATCTCAGATCACCGTATTAACCAACGCTTTGAAACAATTTCAGAAGCCGTTGCCATGTCTACGATGTATGCTGCCAACCACATTGGCGCTAAAGCAATATGTACATTGACGGAAACAGGTGGCACCTGCTTATGGATGTCACGTATTAGTTCAGGTTTGCCTATTTTTGCTTTTACTCGACATACATCAACACGAAGACGTGTCGCTTTGTACCGTGGCGTTTACCCAATGAAGTTTGATATCACTCACACGGATCCTTTAGAAGCTAATAAGCAAATGATTGAACAATTAATGGCCGAAGGCGCTGTTGAAGATGGTGACTATGTCATCATCACCAAGGGTGATTTACGCGGCACTCGTGGCGGAACCAACAACATGAAAATCATTCAAGTTGGACAAGCACTGGAACATACTCTTTAAAGAATTAAAAATCACAAACTAAATCAAATAGCGTTAACGAGGCAAATATAATGAGCGCAGCAGAACTAGAAGCAACAGCAAAAGCAATGGTAGAAAATGGTAAGGGTATACTTGCTATAGATGAAAGCACACCGACAATAGGTAAACGATTCGATACGATTAACCTTGAATCAACTGAAGAGAACCGTCGAGCCTATCGTGATTTATTAATTACTAACCCAGGCGGAAAAGAATACATCAGCGGCATGATTCTTTTTGATGAAACGATTCGCCAATCAACTAGTGATGGCACACCTTTCGCTAAAGCTTTAATTGATCAAGGTATCATGCCTGGAATCAAGGTTGACACAGGCGCTAAAGAATTCGCATTACATCCTAACGAAAAAATTACAGAAGGTCTTGATGGCCTCCGTGATCGTTTAGCTGAATATAAAACACTTGGTGCTAAATTTGCTAAATGGCGTGCGGTTATTACCATTGGCGATAATATTCCAAGCCAAGCTTGTATCGATGCTAATGCTCACGCACTCGCTCGTTACGCCGGACTCTGCCAAGAAGCCGGTATTGTTCCTATGGTTGAACCTGAAGTATTAATGGATGCGGATAATACGATTGAACTTTGTTATGAAGTAACAGAAAAAACGTTATCTGCATTATTTAGCGCACTCAAAAGTCAGGACATTAGTATTGAACATACCATTTTAAAAATTAATATGGTCATTTCTGGCAAGCAATGTTCAACACAAGCCGATGTACAGGAAGTTGCTGATCAAACCGTACGTTGTTTAGTTAAAAATGTACCGGCAGAACTTCCTGGTATTGTTTTTCTTTCTGGCGGACAAAGTGAAGAATTAGCTACAGCACATCTTAATGCAATGAATGCTAACAATCCTGAACTGCCTTGGCCATTAAGCTTTTCTTATGGACGCGCTTTACAAGCACCCTGTATTAAAGCATGGGAAGGTAAAGCCGAAAATGTTGAAGCTGCACAAAAAGCTTTATTGCATCGTTCTAAATGCAATAGTCTGGCTTGCAAAGGTGAGTACAGTTCTGACATGGAAAATGCTTCTTAAAGAGTAATACTTATGTCAGATGTTGAATTAACTGCAGAGGCAAGTATCGCCTATCAAGCTTTTCAGGCAATGCGTGAAAGTAAACAAACATATTTTACTTTCCTTCAAGAGATTGACGTCAAATACAAACATGGTGGTAAAGCTACTAGTAATGAAACTGAGGAGCTTGCAAAGCTCCTCAGTGAACATAGCGATAAAGTTGCTACATTCAATGACGCAATGTCAGCTGTAGAAAATTTTGAAGCAAGAGATGCATTAATTAAATTAATGTCTTAATACGATAATACACTCATTAACTATCTGCATATTAATTCTTATACTAGAATAGTGTCTAGACAGTATCTTGTTATACAACTTTAATTTTTTTTTCTATAAATGTCGCTTTGACTCTTTTCGAAAAAAACATATAGCAAAGCCAAATCACACCAACAACAATTACTCGCACAAAATTATATAACGTATTTTTATCAAAGATTACTTCATTAGGGTAGATGAGTCTGACTGCCCACGAGTCTAGCGGAATAAATATAATTGGCGCTAAAATAAAAATAGTAAAAACTCTAGGAAAAAGAAAGTGCTTAGAAAAGAAAAGATATATCAAATAAAGGGATAAAACTACTAGACACAAATTATAAATAAATTCGCCTATAAGCACATAATTCCACATAGGATTATTATCATCATGCCCTGCAGACATTAATGCATCTAAGGTAATACCACTAAAGAGCTGTATATATATCGTATTTAACAAACGAATTGGCGAAGTAACTATATATACTCCTACCAAAATCAACCAGCCACCTAATCCTTTTACATCTTCATGACTCAATTCGCTCAAGATTAAAACAACCTATTATATTAAGTTGATTATTTATTGATCTAACGCTTCTCTCATTTTATTTTCTGAATCTTGCATCATTCCTTCAACTTCTTTTGCTTTATCAATTGCATCAGTTTGGTTTTTCCAAACATGATCTTTCTTAGCTTCAACATCATTATTACTTTCATCAGAACAAGCTACGAAAATAGAGCATAAAACTAACATTAAAAATACTTTTATAAAATTACTCATCACGCACCTCTCTTGTTAATCTCGAGTTAATTTATCAGTGATCTTCATTTCATTAACCGGTATAAATTCATCGCCTTGTTTTCCTAACAAACTACCGCTATCGATATCGAAATACCAGCCATGTATAGATAACTTTCCGGAATCATATCGTTCCTTAATCCAGGGAAACGTCATAAGGTTATAGAGTGATGTTTCTATTGATGCTTTTTCACAATGAGTACATTGCTCCGAAAATTCTTTGTCACTATGTTCTAATAAAATTTTATTTCTTGCAGAACTAGCAATTTCCATCCATGGGTCAATAAACACATATTTATGCCCCAAATGATCGCCTTCCATCAAACTTTTTATACCGCCACACTGGCTATGTCCAAAAACAATAATGTGTTCCACCTCAAGATGCTTTACCGCAAACTCCATCGCCGCACTGGTACCATGTTTCTTATCATCCGGCTCATTAACTGGAACAAGGTTCGCCACATTTCGAATGACAAAGATATCACCCGGAACGGTATCCATAACTTGAGCGGGGTGCACTCGCGAGTCACAACATGAAATCACTAAAAACTTAGGTGATTGCCCCTGCTCAAACAGACTGTCATAAACCTCTGGCTGTTCTTCAAAATATTTTTTATGAAAACGCTGATAACCATCTATTAATTTTTTTACTTCTTTCATTTTTAATCCTTATTACAAAATAAGTTTATCTCGTGCCTCTTCATATTTTGCTGCGGTATTGTTCATTACTTCTTCTGGTAATTTTGGACCGGGCGCTGTTTTATCCCAATCCAATGTTTCCAGATAATCTCTTATGTATTGCTTATCATAACTAGGCGGGCTTGTTCCTATTTTATAGGATTCCATGGGCCAAAAGCGCGATGAGTCTGGAGTCAAAACTTCATCTATAAGAACAAGTTGATCGTTTTCATCAAGTCCAAATTCAAATTTAGTATCGGCAATAATAATACCTTTTGTTAAAGCATACTCAGCTGCCTGCGTGTATATTTTCAAACTAATCTCTCGAACCTGCTCGGCTAAATCCTTACCAATCAATTTAACTGTTTCGTCAAAATCAATATTCTCATCATGATCGCCGACATCTGCTTTTGTAGCAGGAGTAAAAATAGGTTCAGGTAATTTTTCAGCTTGTTGCAAGCCAGTGGGTAATTTTATTCCACAAACAGAACCCGTCGTTTGATAATCATTCCAGCCTGAACCAATTAAGTAACCACGAATAACCGCTTCTATAGGTAAAGGTTTTAATTTTCTAACAACAATAGCTCGACCTTCCAACACGTTAAGTTCATCTGTTTCCTTGATCACATCTTTAACTGAAATACCTGTAAGATGATTAGAAATGATATTCTCACATCGTTTAAACCAAAAGTTGGAAACCTCTGTTAATACTCGCCCTTTCCCAGGAATCGGATCAGGTAAAATAACGTCGAAGGCTGAAAGCCGGTCACTGGTTACAATCAACATATGTTGATCATCAATCCCATAAATATCTCTGACCTTACCATTACTGATAAGCGGCAAACTTTTAATGTGAGAACGATAAAGTGAGTCTGATTTAGTTTGCATAATGTGTGAAAACAACCTGTTCGTATATAATGCTATTCTCCCATACTCACTAAATTTCAGCTATTACTTGAGTTAAAAATAGACATAAAATCGATTTATATAAGCTATTCAATAAATTGATAAGTCTTGCCAACAACAGTCATGTGTAAAATCAGGAATTATTTTGTAGTTAAATAAGCTATTCATTTTATTGTGTTCTACAAAAGTTGACTGTGACTCGTAAGGTACAATTTTATCTTTACCTCCCCAGAAATGTAATTGACTTACACTTTCCATCTTCGCTAGGTAATTCAATGGTGATAAAGAACCATTCAGTTTTGATACTCCATGCCATTCACTCCATGATTCATGGTCAATATTTGCAGCAATAGTAATTACCCTTTGTACATCATCTCTTCTAGCAGTAATTAACATCGCAACAACACCGCCACCGGAATACCCAATTAACTCAATATTTTTTGCGTTTGAAAGAGTTTTTATTTCTGTTATTGCTTGATTCATTGCATCGATAACTTCTTCTGCATATCTATGCGACGACCAATATCGAGAATCACAATATTTAAGCTGAGATTCTGTAAGATACTGACAAGGACGAGCTAGATAAACAACATTTGGAGCAGAATCAACTAAGGCGAGATTTAAACTGACTGGATTCCGAGGTGTTGGGTCATCAGATAATTTATTTTTATGCTTCCAGGCATTCCCATCACCTCCAATGTAAAAAATAATTTTATCGCTAGTCTCATCGTTTATTTTTATAGATGCGAAAAGATTGAAAGAATCCGTTGCTACTTTTCGAGTATGAAATCCTGCTTTAATTGCTTCAGCTTCTACTTTTACACGTGAATCGACACAAGCAGTAACACATAACAGGCCGATGATAGTTAAGTAAATTTGAAGGTAATTTGAGCTTTGGTATTTCAACTATCTAATATTAAAAGTCAGCTCTCACTGTTAAGCTAATTCTATCTTCATCAAAGTTTTCTCTGAGGAAACGCTTACTGTATTCAAGGTTTCCGGTAACACCATTTTTATTGAAATAACGAACACCCGTTGTCATTAAAATATCATCACTGTCATTAGAAGGTTGCGGTCCTGTTGTCACTGAAATTTCTCTTAATGAAAAATCATTCTGATAAGATAAGTTAACAAAAGGCTCGTATTCCTGATAACTATAGGCAACATCACCTGCAATACTTATAGTGCCAACTTTGGTTCGACTATTAGCGACAACCGTTCCATCGCTTTCAGTGAATGAGTCCAAAGAGCTACTTGCATAAGATGCACCGACACGTCCACCAATAATCCAATTATCATGAAAAGTTATACCGTTTAGATTGAACGCTCCAAACACCCGATTAGAGTTCGGAGAACTAGTAATTCGAGTTGTACCAGTTGTGAGAATACGAAATTGTTCATATTCAACTTTCGAATAGCCCACTGTAAAATCTACACTCATGCTATCGGTTAGTAGCGCACCAAAATATGGCGCAATTGTGTACGTATCTGTTTCCTGATTGCCTCGATTAAAGGCTGTATCGATATCACCTTTATCATAACCAACGGCAATACCCAGTATCGTATTTTCCCAAAAACCAAAATCAATCCCGCCAAGGAAACCGTGACCAGTACCATCAAAAGCGGTACTACTGAGATCATTTTCGTAAGCAGTATAAGAATAACTACCCCATACCCCATAAGGAATGGCAACGTCATCACCCGCATTTAGACCCGTTGCTCCTTTGACTTTGAATCCATTATCACCAAAGACAAATGGTCCACCAAAAAATAAACCACTCAATGCAGCGGAAACATGACTACTGACACCCATTATCGCCGCCTGTATCTGTGTATTAAATAAGACAGCGTCTGTTACTGCACTACTAGAAGTGACTTCTGGAGAAATTATAGTCCCCGTTGTACGATTAATAGTACCGCTACCAGAAAAAACACATCCATCTCCACCAACATTAGAGCCTGAAAACGTAAATGTGATCGTATTACTATTAAGGGTACCGGTTATATTCGCAGTATCAACATCTGGACCTGGAGGGTCAGCAACGGTAAACATCAACGCTGTCTGACTGGAAAAACTACCTATGCCAGTCGAAGTAAAAACGGAACCATCAGCCTCGGTGCTTGTTAAAGACACATTAAAATTACCACCACTTTGCCCACTAAAGATCACCGTTACCTGATCGGTAAAAGGGCCATTGAGAGAGCCCGGCGTACACGCACTATCTGTTCCAGAAATTGAACCAACCCATGAACCGTTAGTAATATCGGGATAAGTTGCATACGCTAATGGACTGAGCATTAATATTGCAAATAAAATGGTTAACTGGCTAAATACGTTTTTTAGAATAATTCTCATTAAAATTGAGTTTCCAATCAATTGTTTTTATTGAAGATAGTTAATTCAAGTGATTATAATGCTAAATTGAAACCATTGAACCGATTACTACTCATATTGAGATACTATAACTTATAAATAAGCACTGATAAACATGCCAAACAAAAGACCATCAAGTAAGTATTTACTATTCTCACTGCTTTTATTAGCTACGTTTTCCAATCCGTCTTTTGCCGTCGCCATTAAAGAGGCTGGGTCAATAAAGAGTATTGAAGCTGAAGCCTGGGCAAGCCAGGAAAACCAGCCAAAAAGGGCTCTCTCTGAAAAGAGCCTTGTATATGTAGGAGACGAGATTACAACAGGTAAGAAATCATCATTAGAAATACTATTCAAAGATAAAACCACTTTCCAACTTGGCTCTGAATCTAATTTTTTAATTACTGATTTTACATATAAAAAATCTGCTGATGAAGATGGTCTAGCCGTCAAAATGTTGAAAGGCTCTTTTAGGTTTGTATCCGGGTTAATTGCCAAGAAAAAACCGAAGGCAATGGCTGTGAGAACATCGGTAGCAACAATTGGAATTAGAGGCACACATGTTGCCGGCGAAGTTGATACTACATCGGCAAGAATAGTATTGATGGAAAAAGAAGATCCAACAGCGGCAAATAAAATAGAAGTCTTTAATGAATTTGGTAGCGTTACTATTGATGAAGCTGGATACGGAACTGAAATACCAGATGAATTCAGCCCGCCATCACCAGTAAGACGCATGAGACTACAATCAATTACTAATCTTACGCGTTCAATACAACGAGTAAATACACCTCGTCCAACAATGCGTCGATAATAACTTATTTATTTTTTTGTTTAGCCCATGAGTCGCGTAACGTAACAGTACGATTAAATACCGGTTTACCATCTAACCTATCTTTACTATCTACGCAGAAATAACCGGTTCGTTCAAATTGATATAGACTCTCACTTTCTGCATCAACCAAAGAAGGCTCAAGATAAGCATTTTGCAAAACTGTCATAGACTCAGGATTAATAAAACTTTTCCAATCTTGTTCATGTTTATTACTATCCGGTTTTGCATCATTAAATAAACGATCGTATAAACGCACTTCCGTCTTTAAAGCATGTTCTGCTGAAACCCAATGTATGGTTCCTTTAACTTTTCGTCCATCAGGCGCATTGCCGCCTTTTGTTTCCGAGTCATAAGTGCAGCGCAATTCAATGACTTCGCCATCATCATTTTTAATTACATCAGTGCATGTAATAAAATAGGCATAGCGTAAACGTACTTCTCGACCTGGACCTAAGCGAAAGAATTTTTTCGGTGGATCTTCCATAAAGTCACTTTTTTCAATAAAAATTACTTTAGAAAATGGTAACTGACGTTGCCCCATACTTGGATCATTTGGGTGATAAGGCGCATCCAACAGTTCAGACTCGCCTTCACCTTCCGGGTAATTTTCTATGACAACTTTTAATGGGTCTAATACAGCGAGTACGCGACGCGTACGTTTATCCAGGTCTTCTCTAACACAGTTTTCTAATACACCGACATCAATAACTGTGTCAGTTTTAGTTACACCAATACGACTACAAAAATCACGAATTGCTTCCGGTGTATAACCGCGACGTCGCATTCCAACAATCGTTGGCATCCTTGGATCATCCCAGCCAGAAACTAAATCTTCCGTCACCAGCTCATTTAATTTACGTTTACTAGTAACCGTATAATTTAAATTTAATCGGGCAAATTCAATTTGTTGTGGGTGGCATTTAACAGGCAATTGATCCAGAAACCAATCATACAATGGTCGATGATCTTCAAATTCGAGCGTGCATAAAGAATGAGTAATCCCTTCCAATGCATCAGAAATACAATGTGTATAATCATACATAGGATAAATACACCAATCATCACCAGTTCGGTGATGGCTTGCTTTCTTAATTCTATAAACGGCTGGGTCACGCATGTTCATATTTGGTGAA
Source organism: Gammaproteobacteria bacterium (assembly GCA_021773245.1). Lineage (GTDB taxonomy): Bacteria > Pseudomonadota > Gammaproteobacteria > Eutrophobiales > Eutrophobiaceae > UBA7359. Next base: position 11,162 of record JAJFKK010000101.1, read on the forward strand.
GCCATATCGATCTTTGCTCGCAATAAACATTCACCCTCGGCAAACTCACCGGCACGCATCCGATCAAACAAATCCAGATTTTCTTCAACACTACGATCACGATACGGACTCGGTTTACCCGGTTCAGTTAAAGAACCACGATGCTCGCGTATTTCATCAGCCGTTAAATGATCAACATATGCTTTTTCATCGCGAATTAGTTGCTTGGCAAACTCAAACAATTTCTCAAAATAATCAGATGAAAAATAAAGACGATCTTTCCAATCAAAACCCAGCCACTCAACATCACTTTGAATTGAATCGGTATATTCAACATCTTCTTTTTCAGGATTAGTATCATCAAAGCGAAGGTTGCATATACCGCCTTGATAATCTTGAGCTACACCAAAATTTAAACAGATTGATTTTGCATGCCCAATATGAAGATAACCATTAGGTTCAGGTGGAAAACGTGTATGGACACGACCATCATTTTTATTATTCTTTAAATCATCATTAATAATGTTACGAATAAAGTTACTCGGTTCCGAGCTTGAATTATCAGACATGAATTATCCTAAAGTAATACAGATTGTTTTTGTTAAAATGGTGTTTTTAAGAACGACCGCGGGCTATTATCGGTAAATTACCTTCCAATCCCATCGCCCTTTTCATAATTGCATGTTTGGCTATAGGTAGGCTATCGACCATATCCAAGCCTAAATTGCGCAGCCATTGTACAGTTTGCGTCTCATTTTCAAAGAGATGTTTAAAACCATCCATCAAGTACATTACACTATGATTTTCACCCTTACGCCTACGTTCGTAACGACGCAATACTTGCAGACGACCGGGATCTCGTCCGCGACTTACAGAATCAATAAGCACATCTGCCAAAGCTGCCGCATCCAGTAAACCCAGATTGGCGCCTAAACCTGCTAAAGGGTGAACCGTATGCGCACTATCCCCTATTAAAGCCAGTCTTGGTTGAACATATTGCTCCGCCTGTGCACGACTTAATGGAAAAACAATCCGCTCGGAACTTTCTTTAATTTCACCCAGCTCATTTGCAAAGGCTTCTGCCAGTTCAAAATGAAATACAGACTTGTCACTTTCCTTAAGTCGTTGAGCATGATCTGGGTTAGTTGACCAAACGATCGCAGATTGATGCGGATCAAGCATAGGTAGAAATGCCAAGGGACCACGTTTTAAAAAACGCTGTCTCGCAATTTCCTCATGCGGATATTCAGTGGTAACGACACATGCCAATGCAGATTGTTTGTAATCATGTTTATGATAATGAATATTTGCCAGCGATCTTATCTTTGAATTGCACCCATCAGCAGCAACCACGAGTTTTGATCTAAACTGCAAGCCATCTTCTGTTTCCAGCAACATGGCATTTGTTTCGTTTTTAATAAACGCAGCAGAAGCCGACCAGATACAACGAACATTTTCCATATCCAGTAACTTTTCCTGTAAGGCATCAATAATAACTTGATGAGAAATAATATATCCCATGGTTGGCTGACATATTGAGGCACTATCAAAATTGATTTCACCAAGACCATTTTCATCCCAAACATGCATTTTACGAAAACAAGCTATCTCATTTTCCTGTATGCGCCGCCAGGCACCTGCTTTTTTTAAGATTTGCTCGGAAGCACGTGTTATGGCAAAAACACGCGCATCAACTTTTTTTAATGAATTAACTTGCCTAACACCGGCATCAAGTAAAATTACCTTTAATCCTGCCTGCCCTAATAAACAGGCAAAACTGCCACCAATAATACCACCGCCAACAACCACAACATCAGCATCAAAATTATCTGACGTATTTGTCATAATGACTGCCCTCTAACGAAACGAGGTTGTAATCCGGCAAGCCCCATTCTTCTTTCAACAAATGATTTTTTTAAATTAGGCAATATGTCGATTAGTAACATAGCAAAATTTCTTGTTGAACTTAATAATGGCAACTTATTATAAAAACAACTCGCAAGCTTATTTGTAAATCGCATAACATATTGTTGGTCGTCGTAACGTAACTTTATGTAATCCTCTAAAATGCAAATATCATTTATAGCCCGTCCCTTTTCAATTCCTCTAAAAATACATTCTGCTAAACCGGCAACATCACGCAAGCCTAAATTAAAACCTTGCGCTGTATTTGGATGAATCGTATGCACAGCATTTCCTAATAATACCAACTGTTCCTGATACTGCTCAATTGCTTCTATAAAACGAAGCGGATAAGAACGACGCTGACCAACTTGTTTGATCTTTCCCAAGCGTCGACCAAATTCTGTTTCGATTGCATCAATATATTGTTTATCCGACATATTTAAATAATGTTCAGCATTTTTACCATCCACAGTAAACACTAATACTGATCTGTCTTTATCTATAGGCAACAACGCCACGGGACCATGTGGGGTAAAACGTTCGTAAGCCGTCAAATTATTTGGTTTCTGTGTTGTTACATTTGAAACGATAACGGTCTGTTTAAAATCATTTTCTCTGGTATTAATGCCTGCCAAACGACGAACCAATGAATTACTACCATCAGCACCAACTAATAAACCGGCACTCATTGTTTCTATGTCACCTGAACGTGATATCTCCAGGATCATACCTGAATCAGTCCGCTGAAAATGCTTTAACTCTGCCGGACAAATTAATTTAACGTTTTCAAAGTCGGACATTCGTTTATGTAATGCAAGTCCCAAAGAACGAGCAACAACAACGTTACCGAGTTCTGAGTATTCAGTTTCAGCTGCATCTATATGTGTAAAACCAAAGCGACCCTGTTCAGAAACATGTATTTTTTTGATTGGCGTTGCATAAACCTGAACTTGCGGCCAGACATTAATCTGTTCAAGAATACGTTTTGTAGAAGGCGATAAAGTAAGTCCTCTATCATCATAACTGGGTTGTTGTTCATTAGATAAAGTGACAGATTCAATAATCGCTATGCGCAAACCTAAAGGCGCCAAAGCACAGGCTAAACTTGCACCAACCATGCCTGCACCAATAATAACAACATCATAATCAGGCGACATGTTTCATCAATTCCTCTATTTCTTCTGCTGATTTAGGTGCGTCTTTACTTAAGACTTCATAGCCGTCTTTTGTTACCAGCACATCATCTTCAATTCGTATACCGATATTCCACCATTTTTTTGACAACCCCTTACTACCCGCTGGCATATAAAGACCAGGCTCAACCGTTAAGACCATACCCGGTTCAAGCATGCGCCATTCATTATCAAGTTTATAATCACCAACATCATGCACATCCATACCGATCCAGTGTCCGGTGCGATGCATATAATATTTTGTATAAACATGATCTTTAATCAATTCGTCTACATCGCCTTTCAAAATACCCAGCTCAATCATACCTTCGGTTAATACCCTAACAGCAGCATCATGCGGGTCATTCCAATGATTGCCTGGCTTAACTTGTTCTATCGCTGCTAACTGTGCCGCCAAAACCAAATCATAAGCCTGACGTTGTGCTGTAGAAAATTTCCCGTTTGCAGGAAAGGTTCGCGTGACGTCACTGGCATAACCCTGATATTCAGCGCCAGCATCAATTAATATCAAATCACCTTCAGCAATCTCATCTTTATTTTCGGTGTAATGCAAAATACAACCATTGATACCTGAGCCAACAATTGAAGGATAAGCCGCCGCTCGCGCCCCATTGTGCATAAATTCATGTACTAATTCTGATTCAAGCTGGTATTCATGCATGCCTGGCTTACAAGATTCCATTGCACGTTTGTGTGCTTTAGATGAAATTTTTGCTGCCTGACGCATTAATTTAATTTCATGTCGACTTTTATAAAGCCGCATATCATGTAAAAAATGATTCAGTGAAATAAATTCATCCGGAGCAATAACGCCCGTTCGCGCTTTATCCCTTATCTGATTAACCCAACCCAGTACTCGATGATCAAAATTTTGATCATTGCCCATATTATAAAAAATACGTTCATGGCCTTCGATCATCCCCGGCAAAATGTCATCCATATCTTCAATAGGAAAAGCATCGTCCGCACCATAAATCTTAAGCGCCCCATCAAGTCCTGCGCGACGCCCATGCCAGGTTTCCATCTCTTCATCGCTATCACGACAAAATAAAATATATTCTCCCTCAGCTCGATCCGGAATTAAAACTGCCACAGCTTCAGGTTCTGGGTACTCAGTTAGATAAAAAAAGTCGCTATCTGGACGAAACGGAAATTCAACATCACGGTTACGAATATAGACAGAGGATGTCGGCAGTATCGCAATACTGTCTGAGCCAATCATATCCATCAATCGCTTACGTCGCGCCTTACATTCTTTTTTATTAATCATCCTATAAAATCCTTAGTGCAAAACCTCTGGCCTTTCACTATTTATATCGATTTGATGCCATTCTTGATGCAACATAATGACACCAACCCGTATGTACTCAACAATCTCAAAAAATGCAGCCTCAGAATCCTCACCATCTTCTATTGTCGTATCCATTCGTGAAATTGAGATCACGTCCTTAATAAATTCATCACATTCTTCGTTTAACTTCGATATTTCGCCCATTCCACCAATTCCTAAACCACTGGCAAATCCCGCACACCATTCAGCCAGCGCATTAGAGCGTTCATTAATCGCATCTTGATCGTCTGGTAGGAGCAATCCGAAAGAAATATCCTCAGACAAAACCTCTACTTTCACCTGATTCGCTAATTGTTCCAGGATCGAAATGCAATCTGCCACATTAACGGACTCATCAATGCCAGCTAACAAGTGCTGACGCCACAAATCTACCGCTATTGAATTACTGGAACAATAATATCCAGACAAGAATCCATGACACTCAGAAGCCCGCATACCCGCATGCACAGCGCCTAATTCTGCATTCAATTCATCATAATCAACTTTCATGGCAATGCTCTATATCCGACTTTTACTAAATGGTTGTTTTTGGGCACAATAATAACAGGAAGCGGCACTTAGCATCTTCTATTTGTCATCACCTGTTGACCAGTTAATTCAGGCACTTTATATTGATGATTCTATGATAAATCAACTATTAAGCCGGTTCACGCTGTAACCGGTATCAGGAAGCTATCATGAGCAATGACAATAACGAAAATACAGACCTCGGTGCACTCGAATCAAGAGTTGATGAGTTAATTAGTACAGTAAGCCAGCTAAAAACCGAAAATTCAGCTCTTCGTAACCAGCAAGACAGTCTGGTCAACGAACGTGCGGTCTTGATTGAGAAGACAGAACAAGCCAGGACTCGAATCGAATCGATGATTTCCCGTCTACGCTCTATGGAAACACGTGCATGAGTAAAGATATCTCTCCAGTAAATGTCACTATTCTGGAAAAAGAATACCTGATCAATTGTGAAGAAAGCGAAAGAGAATCTCTTCGCAAATCTGCTGATTATCTTAATGAAAAAATGGATGAGATGAAAAGCGGTGGCGGCGTGATTGGATCAGAACGTATTGCCGTGATGACAGCGTTAAATATTACAAATGAATTACTCGCATACAAAAAAGAAAATCAGGACTATAATTCAAATATAGACAGTACCCTGAAGCGTTTACAAAATAAGATTAATGATGCCTTGGTAAGAGATACTCAACTGGACATGGTTGATATAGATAATCCAGTTTCACAAGGCGGCTAGGGTTTAAGCTTGGGTATCTTCTGTGATGCGCGTTATCTACTCGTGGTAACTTGAGCCGATAAGATATATCGCAGGGAATCTGACAGTAGTGTTGTTGTGCCATCCATCCACGTGGACAGCCTGAAACGCTATCTAAGGTACCCACTTGAACTACTGGTTCAAGTTCAATGTCAGAGACGACATCACGGTTGATACC
>JAJFKK010000102.1 GCA_021773245.1 Gammaproteobacteria bacterium
TTAACACACACACCCCAGTCCAATTCTTCATCCTGCATATAGGGTTTACCTAATTGCCAAGCAATCTGTGCCTTGCCTAGTTCAACACCAACATAAAACGCATGTGGCGCATCTTCTTGTAATGGTTCCAAGTTTGGAAATAATTCGAATGGATTCGGGCTTGAATGTATTCCATCACGATTATAGACGTGAATTCCCTCTTCGCTCACTTGTATCCGATAACTCGGATCTTTTACATCTTGATAGAACTCATTAATTTCTTCTGCATTATAAGGAAAAGGTTTACGTGCATGCATTCCAAGCAAAGAACTATCTAATCCTTTAGGCAAACTACTGTCTTTTTTCGCAGCAAACATAATCCGTCGAGCCATATTTGCTTCACGAATCGCTGTACGACAATGTGGACTAACTTCTGTAGCCAACACGGCATTAATATCCATTTCCGAGATCATGCCAAATAGCATGGCATTAATTCCAGTCGTATCCGCTTCAGTTAATTCAGTTAAGTTTCCTACACCCATCATTATTTTTATATCAGGGCAATTTTGACGTAATTCATGATAACGTATCACTGACTCTGTAAAACCAAAATGAATCGGGTCTAAAATTGCATCGGCATAAAAAGGACGACTTTTTTCAGCAAATTTTTCTATAACACGATATAGAGATTCCATGTCAGCATGATTTTCCGGAATCAATATTGGAATCGAATCAACTTCATCGGCTATCCACAACGTACTTTCTTTCAAACTTAATAAATAATCTGCGCCTGCTTTACCACCACGTAACAAATCATCTTCTTCCAGAGAGTCTACGCTAACTTTAAAACCAGCATGATGTAATGCTTTTACCGTATCTTCTAAATGAGGAAAAGGTGTATCTGGTAAACAACCTACGTCGATTACATCTGCTCCATCACGACGGTATTTCTCCGCCCGCTGTATAATGTTGTCTACAGTCACCATTGGTGCATCAACAATTTCGGCAAATATCTCGACGCTATGCTGACTTAAGTCGACGGGTTTACAGTCCCTGCCAAAAAAAGCGGGTAAATCTTTCAAATCAATCGTGCCTCTGACGCACTCAACACCAAGTGCTTCTGACGTTAATGATAAGTCACCACGACATAAGCCTGGAACAATGACTCTATCTGCGCCGTTTAAATCAGTTAAACGTCTCGTGATCATTTGTGCCGTCATCAATGCAGCAACACTTACCCCGATATTTCGAATTTCGTAAGTAAATTCTGTTGGAGCCATTTCTTTTAAAATATTTTGCAGACGCTTTTGTGCAAGTTTTCCAGTAAGGAAAAGTAGGTGTTCTTGCCCAGTTATATTGGATTGTTCTTTATCTTGCATAGCCGCGCATTATAAGCAGCCAGGCAATTATTTAAGAGTACTATTTTTAGAATTAAAAATGGTTCATATAGACCAATAAAAACGAATTATTTTATCCATATAAGATATAAACGCTACGCAATAATTACTATATTTTACTTTAATTATTACTCTTACTTATTTGTTTTTATTGTATATTTTAATTGTTTTTATTAATGAAATAATATCTGGCATGATAATCGCTCTGTCAGTAGTAAATATAACTTTGAAATTTGGAGAATAATTATGAAATGGTCTACACCTGAATACAGCGATATACGTTTCGGCTTTGAAGTCACTATGTATATCAACAATAAATAAGCATAGTTAACAATTCTACTAACGGAATCTCCGGACTAATTTATCCATAATAATAAGCGTTGCTAAAGCTATCGAAGGCAAGTTCGCTGACGATTGCTATCTCGCTTATGATTCCAGTTTTAATAATAATAACGAAACGATAAATAACTATGCACATACATCTTTTAGGAACTGGCGCAGGTGGTGGATTCCCTCAATGGAACTGTAATTGTGATAACTGTGGTCGATTACGCAAAGGCACTATCAAAAGTACTGCCAGAACGCAATCTTCAATTACAGTGAGTGGTAATGGAGAAGACTGGATTTTATTTAACGCCTCGCCTGATATTCGCGCACAAATTGAATCTTTTCCACCATTGCAACCTGCGCGAAAAATACGCGATACCGGAATCTCTTCAATCATCTTATGTGACGCACAAATTGATCACACAACTGGTTTAATTATCATGAGAGAACATGATAAACCTTGGGATATCTACTGTACCTCTGCAGTTCAGGAAGATATGACAACGGGTTATCCTATTTTTAATATGCTCAGTCATTTTCGTGGTGTTAATTGGCATGAAGTAAGTACGGAACAAACACCGTTTACAATCCCAAAAGCAGACAATCTCATTTTTACTGCTGTTCCTTTAAAAAGTGAAGCCCCTCCCTTTTCTCCACACAGACATAATACTGTCGCTGGAGATAATGTCGGTTATAAAGTTGAAGATACTTCTACTGGAAAAAATCTTTTTTACGCACCAGGTTTAGGTGTAATAGAAGATCATGTCTATGAATATATGGCTAATGCTGATGTTGTCTTAGTTGATGGCACCGTTTGGACGAATGATGAAATGTCACGACATGGTATCAGTGACAAACTTGCGAGTGAAATGGGTCATCTAGATCAGTCAAGCAAAGGTGGAATCAAAGACACGCTTAGTAGTCTTGAGAAACCACGTAAAATATTGATCCACATCAACAACACTAATCCAATACTCGATGAAGATTCTCCTGAACGACAACAGTTAAATGATGCAGGAATTGAAGTGTCGTTTGATGGTATGGATATTCATATATAAATAATTGAGGAATGAGTTAATGTCAGAAGAACAAACACCCTGGACTCGCGAAGAATTTGAAGCACAACTTCGTGCCAAGGAATCTAAGTATCATATTAATCATGATTTTCATCTTTTAATGAATGAAGGTGGTTTAGATAAAAAAGCGGTACAAGGTTGGGTAGCAAATCGCTTTTATTATCAAACAACGATTCCAATAAAAGATGCTGCCATTATGGCTAACTGTCCTAATCGTGATGATCGTCGTAAATGGGTACAACGTATAGTTGATCACGATGGCGTTGAAGGGGAAGAAGGCGGAATAGAAGCATGGCTACAATTAGCAGAATCCGTTGGTTTAACACGTGAAGAAACGATTTCATACGAACATGTATTGCCTGGAGTTCGATTTGCAATTGATGCTTATTTGAATTTTGCTCGAAGCGCGCCATGGGAAGAAGCTGCCAGTTCTTCACTTACCGAATTATTTGCGCCGACGATTCATCAAAAACGTCTGGATAACTGGCCAGAAATTTACCCTTGGATTGATGAAAAAGGTTATCGTTATTTTCGTAAACGTTTAACAGAGGCACGTCGCGATGTTCAACATGGTTTGGATATCACATTGGATTATTACAAGACGCGAGAAGAACAAGAGCGTATGTTGGGAATATTACAATTTAAACTCGATATTCTTTGGACTATGCTCGACTGCATGTGGATGGCTTATATTGAGAAAAAGCCACCTTTTTATAATTGCAAATAATTATGGATATTTAGAAAAATGTTGAATGATGATGTAGATGAGAAATTAACGTCTGAGGTTGTTCCTACTATAGCTAACTCACATAGGTTTCAATGGGAAGAAGTACAGAATTGCCACGTGATTTTATATCCTGAAGGCATGGTAAAGCTGGGAGATAGCTCTGCAGAAATACTAAAATTATGCGATGGAAAAAATGATGTAACTGCAATTACTAATATATTGCAACAACAATACCCAGACGCTGAACTTGATAACGATATAAAAAAATTCCTGGAGGTCGCTCATGAAAACGGCTGGATCAAATACAAATAAAGTCAACCCACCACTCTGGTTGCTGTGTGAACTTACTTATGCCTGTCCGCTACAATGTCCCTACTGTTCAAACCCAGTGGAAATGGCAAATTTCAAGAAAGAACTCAGTACCGAAGACTGGATACGAGTTATGCGGGAAGCCCGCAAGATGGGAGCGACGCAGTTGGGGTTTTCCGGTGGAGAACCGTTAACACGTCCCGACTTGGAAGAATTAATTGCTGAAGCAAGACAACTTGGCTTCTATACAAATCTAATTACATCTGGTCTTGGTATGGATGAAAAAAGGGTTGCAGCATTTAAGAAAGCCGGTCTGGATCATATCCAAGTTAGTTTTCAAGCGAGTAGTGCCGATTTAAATGACTTAATCGCTGGAACAGATGCCTTTGAACACAAATTAGAAATGGCTCGGGCAGTCAAAAAACATGGCTACCCAATGGTATTGTGCTTTGTCTTACATCGTCAAAATGAACCTTACGTAAGAGAAATTCTTGATCTTGCCGTAACACTTGATGCGGACTATGTAGAGCTAGCAACGACTCAGTATTACGGTTGGGCTTTTCACAATAAGGATTACCTCATCCCTACCCGTGAACAATTAGCCAATGCTGAAACGGTGACAAAAGAATTTCAAGAAAAACTAAAAGGCAAAATGAAAATCTTTTATGTTATTCCTGACTATTTTGAAGATAGACCAAAAAAATGCATGGATGGCTGGGGAGCAATCTTTCTGACCATCACACCAGATGGCCTTGCCTTGCCGTGTCATGCAGCGCGTCAGTTGCCAGGGTTAGAACTACCTAGTGTGCAAGATCATAGCATTGACTGGATATGGAACGATTCACCTGATTTTAATAAATTTCGCGGTCTGGACTGGATGAAAGATCCTTGTAAAACCTGTCCTGAAAAAGAAAAAGATTTAGGTGGCTGTCGATGTCAGGCTTTTATGCTAACCGGTGATGCAACAAATGCCGATCCGATCTGCAGTAAATCACCTCATCATCAATCGGTAGTTGATACTGTCGAAGATATAGGAAGACTTGCTGGGACGCCTGAGCTTGAAGAAAAACCGGTTCTTTTCAGGAATATGAAAAACTCTAAAGAGATTATCAAAAATAAAGCACCTGAATCAGTCTAATTAGATGAATTCAAAATTGCCCAGGCAACATCTGCTGCCTGGCGATTTGGTTTAACATCATGTACTCGAAACATCTTTACGCCTGCTTTAACACCCAAGGCTGTTGTCGCTGTTGTCGCGCCAATTAATTCATCGGCGCTATTTACAGTGCATATTGAACCCATAAAACGTTTTCTACTTGTGCCTAAAAGCACATGATAATCTGTATCAGTAAATACTTTTAAATGACTAAGTAATGTTAAATTATGCTCTCGTGTTTTACCAAAACCAATACCGGGATCGATAACGATATTTTTTTTATCTATACCAGAATCAATACAATCACTTACTCTAGTTTCTAAAAAGAACTTTATATCTGAAACAACATCGTCATAAGCAGGATTGTTCTGCATAGTTTCAGGAGAACCTTGCATGTGCATAATGACATAAGGACAATTTTTATCGGCACATAAATTTATAATTTCTGGATCATCATTACCACCGGAAACATCATTAACAATATGGGCGCCTGCATCAAGAGCAGCTTCAGCAACTTTAGATCGTGTCGTATCAATACTAATCTTTACATGCTCAGGTATCGTTTCACTAATGGCAGTAATGATATGAACAACTCGTTGAATTTGCTCTTCAGGGCTAACGCGTTCTGAACCAGGTCGCGTTGATTCTCCACCAACATCAACAATATCTGCACCTTCATCAATCATTTGTTTACCATGATTAACCGCAGCTTCAATATTATTAAATTGTCCTCCATCAGAAAAACTATCTGGAGTAATGTTTAGAATCCCCATAATTAAAGGACCCTCTTTATTTAAAATATTCATGATAGAGAAATAGCCATTTCATCTGTTGCTTCAATTAATGCATTAATCA
>JAJFKK010000103.1 GCA_021773245.1 Gammaproteobacteria bacterium
CCAATAATACTTGATTCAGGCTGCGGCACTGGTGAGAGCAGCTATATTTTAGCTCAACAAAACACCGATGCATTAATCGTTGGGATCGACAAATCTGAAAAACGCCTGGAAAAATTTATTAGTAAGGAAAACTTTTATGACAAGGATAATTTAATTTTAATAAGAGCCGATGTTATCGATATTTGGCGAATGATTAAACAATCAAACTGGAACATAAAAAAACATTATTTACTTTACCCCAATCCTTGGCCAAAAAAAGATCAACTAAAACGCCGTTGGCATGGACATCCTGTTTTTCCAGAGATGATAAGTCTGTGTGAGCAAATTGAATTAAGAACTAATTGGCAGATTTATGCTGAAGAATTTAAATTTGCATTAGATGTAGTAACTAATAAAAAAGCTTTATTTAATACCATTGAAGTTGAACAATTTATAAGTCCATTTGAGAAGAAGTATTATGAGAGTGGGCATGAATTATATAGAGTCATTCTAGAAGAATAATTAAGTATTAATGCTTAATAACGAGTCGCTTTCCTTAGTATGACTTTAGAAAAAATACCTCGAATATATTTACATATGCCATCTAGCAACCTATATTTAATATTCTAATAAAAAATATTTTAATAGGAACATAAAAATGGCTAGTGGTTGGGCTCCCGAAGGAGCTGTTCAAGAACAAATCGATGCGAGCATCAAAGATGCGATCAAGCAGGCTCGTAGCGAAATGCCTGTGGGCGAAGGTCTGACAAATTGTGAAGAATGCGATGAAGCGATTCCTGAAGCTCGCCGACAAGCTATTGCTGGTGTACGTTTATGCGTTAACTGTCAAACTGAACGAGATAAAAATAAAGAGGTTTTTACTGGTTTTAATCGACGTGGCAGCAAGGATAGCCAACTGCGCTAAGGGTTTCCCTTAATTTAATCATTTCTTCATCATAAGAATTATTAATGAGCCTCATAGTTATTTTTAATGACCCTATGGCCTATGAACTGTACATAAAATCCTGATTTCTGTAATAATACTGATCTGAAACTAGGAAACTTAGAGTAAAGGAAAAGCTATTTTCCAATCAATATGCTCTATCGTTATTAACGAATTATCTATAATAATTTCAATAAAGGAGACACTTCATGTCTGTATTAGTAGGCCGCGAGGCACCTGATTTTACTGCACCGGCTGTATTAGCTGACGGTACAATTGTTGACGAATTTAATCTGGCAAAAGAAATCAAAGGTAAAAATGCTGTTATTTTCTTTTACCCACTGGACTTCACCTTTGTATGTCCATCTGAATTAATCGCTTTCAGCAAACGTGTTTCTGAATTTGAATCACGCAATACTCAAGTTATTGGTGTTTCTATTGATTCACATTTCACTCATAACGCATGGCGTAATACGCCGGTAAATGATGGCGGTATTGGTGCAGTTGGTTATCCTTTGGTCGCCGATATGACTCACGGAATATGTAAAGCCTACGATGTTGAAACACCCGACGGCGCCGTTGCATTTCGCGGATCATTTTTAATTGATACCAACGGTGTTGTTAGACATCAAGTTGTTAATGACCTGCCACTGGGCCGTAATGTCGATGAAATGATTCGTATGGTTGATGCTTTATTATTCCACGAAGAGCATGGCGAAGTTTGTCCAGCTGGTTGGAATAAAGGTGACGCTGGCATGCAAGCTAACCCTGATGGCGTTGCGGCTTATCTTTCAGAAAACGAAGATAAACTGTAAGCAACTTCTAGTAGCAAGTTCTAAAAAGCCCGGTTTATCCGGGCTTTTTTATTTTTGCATCAATATTTATTTAACTTAATCAACAAAAGCATTAATTATCTATAGGCTTTTTTAAGTTGGCATTAAGAATAGCGTATCCAACTATTCCTGAAATTAATGAACCAAAAATAATTCCTAACCGTTCATCGAATAATTGATTGACACCAGACTCTTCAAAAGCTAACGAACCAATAAATAAGCTCATCGTAAATCCGATGCCACATAATGCTGATGTACCATATAAACTTGTCCAATTCATACCTTTTGGTAAGTTTGCTATTTTCAATTTTATAAATATCCAGCAAAGCCCAAATATTCCAATTTGTTTTCCTAAAAATAATCCTAGTGCAATTCCTATAGGCACACTATGAAAAATTTCGTCTAAACCTATACCACTGAAATTAACACCCGCATTTGCAAAAGCAAAAACAGGCAACACAAAAAATGCGACAACAGAATGTAGATCGTGTTCCATTTCTTTAAGTGGTGATATGTCAGGCTGAGCAGCTGAGCGTATAGGAATAAACATTGCTAAAACTACGCCCGCTAAAGTTGCATGGACACCGGACTTTAGCGCTGCAACCCACATGATGAGGCCGATTAAAATATAAGGACTCTTTGAAATAATATTTCGTTTATTCAATACGAATAAAACTATTATGCATACTAGTACTACCATCAAAGCAGTAAATGATATTTTTGATGTATAAAACATCGCTATAATTAAAATGGCGCCGATATCATCAAATATTGCGAGCGAGGTAAGAAATATTTTTATTGAAACAGGCACGCGAGATCCAAGTAAGGATAAAACACCCAGTGCAAATGCAATATCTGTGGCAGCCGGAATTGCCCATCCGTTTCTGGCTATTGGATCATCATAATTAAAATAAAGATAAAATAACGCGGGAACCAACATTCCTCCAATCGCACCAACGCCAGGCAAGATGATGTTACGTTTATCTGAAAGCTCGCCTTCAATTAATTCACGTTTTAATTCAAGGCCAACTAGAAAAAAGAAAACAGCCATAAGGCCGTCGTTAATCCACAGCAGCAAAGGCTTGGCAATTTCTAAATTACCTATTCTTATTTCAACTGGGGTTGATAATAATAAGTCGTAATAATGTATTAAGGATGTATTCGCAAATATTACCGCTAATAATGCAGCGAACATTAATAGAATACCGCCTGAAGATTCCATCTTAAAAAATGCGGTAATAAATGAATGTTTTTGATTTTCCATACTATGAACCCATAACTTAGATATTACTAAGCTATCATTATACTTATTAATTACAAGGAATTTTATGAAACATAAAAAAAGCCTCCGATAAAGGAGGCTAAAGTTTCCAGGGAATAAATTAATTTAACTTTACTCTGTTTTTTTATCTGCAGCTGTCGCACCACCTACAGAAAGGACACCGTAATTAGGCCCAAGTATGTCACTACCGATATGTAATAATTCCGACACTTTCATGAAAGCACCTTGGCTTTCACGATATAAAATAATGCCATCAGCTTGTTTTTCTGATAAACCGCTGACGTCTTTTAACAGTTCATCTTATGATGCGGCATTTAGGTTGATCTGATTTGCTAAGACAGGCTAGCCAAATTTAATCCAAGTCCAGTGCTTTTTAATACGTTCATTATCTAAACTCCTAGTAATATAATTTATATGTTGTGATGATTATTCATCAGTCAGTTATTAAGACGGGGTGGTTTGGAAAAAGTTTATATTTGTTTTATTAATAGTTTTTATATATATTATTAGTATTACTGATATAAGAGCATTTAAAAATGAATGATGTTGATATAGGCCTGTTAAGAACATTTCTGATTCTTTCAGACACACAAAGTTTTACGCAGACAGCGAAACGCGTTTGCCGATCTCAATCTGCTGTCAGTATGCAAATTGCTAAACTGGAAGAATTATTAGATTGCACTTTGTTTGTTCGTGATAAACGTAACGTCAAGTTAACTATTGATGGTGAAAGATTACGTAATCATGCAACTAAGATAATTTCACTTTCTGAAGAATTAATTAATCAATTTACAGAGGAAGAAGTAGTTGGCAATATCAATTTTGCCTCACCTGAGGATTTTGCCACAAATTACTTACCAGACATACTTGCTGATTTTGTCAAATCTCAACCAAAGATTACATTAAATGTAAATTGTGATCTGACACTAAATCTTATAAAAGATTTTGAAAATAAAAAATATGATCTGATCGTTATTAAGCAAGAGCCCGGTAGAGCAATTAAAGATGCGAAGCCTTTGCTTCGCGAAGAATTAGTTTGGGTAGGTCAAGATCCAAATATACAACAGATGACATTCTTAAAAACCAGGAAAAAAGTTGAAAAAAAATTCGGTTATTTCCCCTTAGTATTATCACCTGCACCTTGTGTCTATAGAAAAGAAGCGCTTGAAGCATTAGATAAAGCAGGCGTTAACTGGAAAGTTGTGTATACCAGTCCCAGCTTTGCTGGAGCGACTGCGGCAGTAAAAGCAGGACTAGGCTTTACTGTCTTTCCAAGACAAATGATTCCACAGAATTTAGTTGCATATGAGTCATCTCGAGGTTGGCCTAAACTAAAAAATGCTGAGATCTGTTTATTAGCAAAACAAGAATCATCATCAGCAATCGAATCATTAATCGATTTTATAAATGAACGAATTTCAATCATCCATTAGATATGTGATTTGTTTTTCTCTTAATAACTAGAAATTTCACACTATCATCACATCAATATGTGTTAAATATTAAATAACATTAACGAACGGTAAATGACATGACCACTAATAATCAAGGTCATATTCTTCTCATAGAAGATAATCATGATATAGCAGATATGGTCTGTGAGTATCTGGAACGTAGTGAGTACGTGATGGATCACGCTGCCGACGGCATTACCGGTTTACACCTGGCCGTAAGCAATGATTATGACTTGATCATTCTTGATCTGATGCTACCTGGCATGGATGGCATAGAATTACTTAATAAGTTTCGCAATGAAGCGAAACGATCAATACCCGTTTTGATTCTTACTGCAAGAGATACACTAGATGACAAAATAACCGGTTTTGATGTTGGCGCAGATGATTACTTAATTAAACCTTTTGAAATTAAAGAGCTTGAAGCACGGATTCGAGCATTGATACGTCGACAACGGGGAACGATTAGTCCGGAAAAATTACAAATTGCGGATTTGATTTTTGATTCAGGCACATTGAAAGTGATGCGTTCAGATACGCAAATTAAATTAACACCGATAGGTTTAAAGATTTTAAGAATTCTAATGCAAGCCTCACCGCGAGTTGTAAGCCGACGTGAAATAGAAAGGCAGATTTGGGGTGACATCCTGCCAGATAGCGATACCTTACGTAGTCATATGTACAATCTGCGCAAGTCTATTGATAAACCCTTCAAAAAACAATTAATGGAGACGATGCAAAATACCGGTTATCGTTTGGTTGATCCAGATGAAAACTAATACAGGTATTAATCATCGTTTATTACAAGCTTTTTTAGTACAAGCCGCATTAATTAGTTTGATCGCGATATTAGGTGTTTATGCGGCTCGCTTTGTAATAGGCGATGTATTAATTCAACGTGCTTTGGATGATGAGGCAAGTCATTATTGGATGCTGTATCAAACAGACAATACCTCACCGCGTCCTAACACATATAATCTGACCGGTTTTCTAAAACCTGGTGATGTTATTCCTGACACTTTCTCAGAACTTAAACCTGGTTTACACCCTTTAGAAAATAGTAATTCAGACTATTACTTGATCCATGTATCAGAAAATAATGGAAAGACACTCTATCTTGAGTTTAATGGAGAGCAAGTCAGTGAGTTGACCTTATTCTTTGGCGTCTTTCCGCTAGCTGCTTTTCTTATTGTTATCTATCTTTCTGGTTGGTTTTCATATCATTTCTTATCACAAGCGGTCTCACCAATAATAAAACTGGCTAAAACACTGGAGAATCTCGATCCACAAAGTGATGAATTTTCTGAAAAACTAAAACATGCGTTACCCGATAATGTTGATCAAGAAGTAGCCATCTTATCTGACGCGCTATCGAATCTTTCAGAGCGCATTGAATCGTTTGTGATTCGTGAACGTAATTTTACCAGAGATGCCAGTCATGAATTAAGGAGCCCAATTACTGTCATCAAGATTGCGACAGATTTATTGTTAGAAGATAAAACTCTTAAGGAAAATCAGATTAAACCTATTCAACGCATTAAAAATAATGCTGCAGATATGGAAGAATTAATTGAAGCATTATTAATTTTGGCAAGAGAATCTGATAATAAACTATCGTTTGAACCGGTTTGTATCAACGATGTTGTGATGGAAGAAATTGATAGGACTCGTATTTTGCTAAAAGATAAGCCGGTACAAGTTTCTATTGAAAACAAACAGCAATTATTTGTTACCGGTTCGGATAAGGTTTTATCAGTCATGATTGGAAATTTAATTCGAAATGCATTTTCTTATACGGATGAAGGTGAGGTTGTGATTCGAATCGAAGGCATTGATCTTATCATTGAAGACAGTGGTATCGGTATTCCGGAACAAGACGTTGAAAAAATGTTTAAACCCTTTCAACGTGGAGAGACGAAACTACGTGGTGGTTATGGTGTAGGTCTCACTATTGTAAAAATGTTATCAGAACGATTTAACTGGCCAATTAATATCGAGAGCGAATTAGGTAGAGGAACCAAGGTGATTGTTGCTTTTCCCGAAGGTTCTTTGAGTTAATACACTATTTTTTTAGTCTTCACATAATCTTCACACACACTAGACCGACTTTTCACAGTCAGTTAAATAGACTGTCTTAAAATTAAGAAAGGTATGATGAAAACGACATGGCACCCCTGAAAAAATGGTTATCTATAAAGCATCTATGGCGATGGCTGATGAATGATGCCTCTCTATATACTGAATTAAGCGATATAGAGAGAAAAGAGATCGATATTTTTCGTTTTTCTATATTTATCTTGTTACATATTGCTTGCTTAGCCGTATTCTATGTTGGCATTAGTTGGACAGCTGTCACGTTTGCATTATTTCTTTATTTTTCCCGCATGTTTTTTATTACGGCTTTTTATCATCGTTATTTCTCTCATCGTAGTTACAAAGTATCTCGTCCAATGCAATTTTTAATGGCGATAGCCGGAACTACTGCCGGCCAGCGTGGTGCGCTATGGTGGGCAAGTCATCACCGGGGGCACCACATCAATTCAGACACCGATATCGATCCACATTCTCCAAGAAATGGTTTATTCAATAGCCATATGCTTTGGTTTCTACGTCGAGGTAACTTCCCCTTGCAGGATGAACGTATTAATGATTTTTTACGTTATCCCGAGTTACGTTTTTTAGAAAAAATAGACTGGTTACCATTCGTATTGTTATTTGTTTTTTGCTATTTCTTTGGAGAATTCTTAACAATCTATTTCCCGAGGCTGGGAACAAATGGAGCTCAACTTTTGGTCTGGGGAGGTTTTATATCAACAGTTATTTTATACCATGCCACGTACACAATAAATTCATTAGCACATTTATTTGGTAACCGACGATTTAATACCAAAGACGATAGTCGTAATAATTTTTGGTTAGCATTATTAACTCTGGGGGAAGGATGGCATAACAATCATCACCGTTATCCTGCCTCAGCTCGACAAGGGTTTTATCGTGGCGAGCTAGATATTAGTTTTCTTTTGTTAAATTTATTAGCGATGCTCGGTTTAGCAAAAGAATTTAAACCTGTGCCCGTACATGTTTTAGAAGAGGGCAGACGTTCATGAGAATTGCAATTGTCGGCACGGGCATTTCTGGACTGACTTCGGCGTATTTGTTAAATCGCGAACATGATGTTCATGTGTTTGAAGCTAATGATTACATTGGTGGGCACACTAATACAATACAAGTAAATGAAGGCAATAGAACCATTCCTGTGGATACAGGTTTTATCGTTTTTAACGAAAAAAACTATCCGCATCTATGTCATCTATTTGATGCCTTGAATGTAAAGAGCCGCGATTCAGACATGAGTTTTAGCGTGCATTGTGAAAAAACCAGGTTGGAATACAACGGAACGGATTTAAACCGAGTATTCAGTCAACGAAAAAATATTTTGAACCCTGGTTTTTTGAGAATGCTAAAAGAGATTATGCGTTTTCATGAACACACACCATCAATTCTAGAAAAAGGCCTAACAGATACAACCACCGTAGCCGAGTTCGCTGTGAAATATGAATACTCTAAATATTTTATTGAATACTATCTCGTGCCATTAGGCGCTTCCTTATGGTCTTGTCCAGCAGAACGGTTTCGACAGTTTCCTATTAAATTCGTACTAGAATTTTTAGACAACCACTGCATGTTGCAAGTTAATAATAGACCTCAATGGAAAACAGTTGTTGGCGGTTCTAATCAGTATGTCGCACCGTTAACGCAAAGATTTTTCGAAAATATACGTTTAAATAAACCGGTCAGTCGAGTTGAAAGAAAAAACAAAAAAGTGGTATTGTTTTTCAAAGATGGTTCTTATGAGCGTTTCGATGAAGTAATTCTTGCAACGCATGCGGATACAAGTCGACATTTAGTTTATAACCTTGATAAAGAAGAAGATGATTTATTGTCGCTTTTTGATTATCAGGATAACGAAGCGATTTTACATACCGATATTAATGTATTACCGAAAAAGAAAAGAACATGGGCAAGTTGGAATTATCGTATACCGGCAATTGAAAATAGTCATGCATCGGTAACTTACAATATGAATATGTTGCAAGGTATCGAAAGCAAACATACTTATAGTGTATCTTTAAATCAGACTCAGGACATTGACCCAGAAAAAATTATCAGGCGAATTAATTATCACCATCCTGTTTTCCATCCAGGCAGAGATTTAGCACAATCACAGCATCATAAAATGATTCGTCGTCGTGGTATTTCTTACTGTGGTGCTTACTGGGGTTACGGGTTTCATGAAGACGGGGTTCGTAGCGCTATTGCTGTTGGTGAAGCTTATGATCAGGTATTAGCAGCATGAAAAGCTGCATATATGAAGGCATGGTTTCGCATTGCCGGTTTACTCCGCATCGACATTATTTTCGTTACAAGCTTTATATGATGTATCTCGACTTGTCCGAGTTACCAGAGCTATTCAAACCTTATTTTTTCTGGTCTGCAAAAAAGCCAACACTGGCCTGGTTTAGAAGAAGTGATCATGTTGGTGATCCAGAAATATCACTTGATGAAACTGTAAGAAAATTAATAAAGCAAGAAACTGGCATAGAACATAAGGGACCTATTCGCTTACTGACGCATCTTCGTTACTTTGGATACTGTATGAACCCGGTGAGCTTCTATTATTGTTGGAACGAAGCAGACACAAAACTCGACTTCATAGTTTCAGAGGTTCACAACACACCCTGGGGAGAAACACATTGCTATGTATTAGATAATCGTAGTAATCAGAAACCGGCATCAGCCGATCCCTTTTCTTTCGAAAAATCATTCCATGTTTCACCTTTTATGGATATGGATCAAGCTTATGAATGGTCATTGCCCCAACCTGATAAAAGCCTGAACATTAATATGAACAGTTTTCAAAAAGGTGAAAAAGCATTTAATGCGACGATGAGATTAATTAAAACACCGATTAGCCATTACCAAATGGCTCGAGTGCTATTTATGTATCCATTAATGACAGTAAAAGTTATTTCAGCCATATATTGGCAAGCTCTGAAACTTTGGATAAAAAAAACACCCTTCTATTCACACCCTAAAGACATGACGCAAGAGACAAGCCGATGAGAACAACGACATTAAATCAAACTGAATTAAAAAGAACGGCATCAGCTAATCCGTTTATTTTATTTTCGAAAAAAATGCTGCGAAAGAAAATGGCACGGTTGGATGTAGGCTGCATTGCAATTAACGATGTAATCGATAGTTGGCAAACAGATGTTCACAAAGAAGCTGATATCACCATTGATATTCATGACATGCGTTTTTATTTAGACGTTATGATTGCGGGTAGTAATGGCGTCGCCAGCGCTTATCGTGATGGTTACTGGTCATGTAACAACCTAACAGCCCTGTTTCAATTAATGATTAACAATTTGGGCAATACAGATGATCTTGAGTCAGGTTTTGCCACAGTCGGTAATTGGTGGTTATGTCGTCGACACAAAGCGCGAAGTAATACGCGTCAGGGCAGTCAGAATAATATTCGTGCACATTATGATCTGGGTAATGATATGTTTCAGTTATTCCTTGATCCTAGTATGACCTATTCATCGGGTATTTTTCTTGATGAAACCTCGTCATTGGAAGAGGCCTCCTTTGAAAAACTTGATCGTATTTGTCGTAAGCTCGAATTAAAACCGGAACATCATTTAGTTGAAGTTGGTAGTGGCTGGGGAAGCTTCGCTATTCATGCAGCAAAACATTATGGTTGTCACGTTACAACAACCACCATATCAAAAGAACAACATAAACTTGCCAGCCAACGCATTCAGGAGCAAGGCCTAGAACATCTCATTGAGATTAAATTATGTGACTATCGTGATCTAAAAGGTAAATACGATAAATTAGTCTCTATTGAAATGATCGAAGCTGTCGGCCACGAGTTTCTACCAGAATACTTTTCAACTTGTGCTTCATTGCTAAAAGAAGACGGACAAATGTTGATACAGGGTATTACCATGCCGGACCAACGTTACAAGCAATACCTGAAAACATCGGATTTTATACAACAATTTATATTTCCTGGAAGCTGTGTGCCTTCTTTGACCGCAATGCTTGATGCAGTGACGGATGCATCAGACTTGCGTGTCAATCATGTTGAAGATATTGGCCCACATTACGCAACAACATTACGTGCATGGTTAATTAATTTTATGTCGAAACTCGATGAAATTAAGCAACACGGTTATGGCGATGACTTTATCCGTTTATGGGAATACTACTTCTGCTATTGCGAAGCAGGATTTAAAGAACGTTACACTGGAGTTGTGCAAATTCTTATGAATAAACCTGAGTTTGGTAGAGAAACACTAATAAGAGGCACTCAATGAAGATTACCAACTTCATTCTTTTTCAAACAGCATGGTTCGTCACCATATTTTCAGCAGCCTATGGAAAACCTTATATCGGTGTGCTGTTTACAATGTTATGGATGCCATTTCATCTGTCGCTTGTTGCAAACAGAAAGACTGAACTGATGTTAATTGGCAGTGCCGTACTAATAGCAGCTATCTTTGAGCTAATTCTGTTTATGAACGGCTTCGTTTCATATCCAGAACATGTGGCTCTATTTTCACTTGTGCCACTTTGGATGATTACACTGTGGGTTAATCTTGCGTTAACAATCAATCATTCCATGTCCTGGTTAAAAGAACGCTATGTTCTTTCAGCCAGCCTTGCTGCCATAGCAGGGCCATTAACTTACGCTGCTGGAGAAAGGTTTGGCGCCATTATCTTACATGGCATGCCATCACTTATTGCAATTTCTATAATGTGGTTATTCGCAATGCCTTTATTATTTTGGCTATCACACTTGTTAACTAATTTTAAAGTAGTCAGCGGTCGACTCGTTGTCAATGGAACGGAGTAAATAACATGGCGCTGACAACACTATTTTTAACAGCATGGGCCGTTAGCGCTTTTATTATGCTAGTACTTTGGATGCTGCAATATAAAACTGAAAATGCTGGGACAGTTGATGTCGCCTGGTCTTTCTTAACGCCCGCAGTTGGCGTTTGGTTAATACTGGCTGATGATCTTCAAAATAACCTTCGGCAATGGTTAATCATTTCGCTTGCCCTTATCTGGGGTGTTCGTCTTGGATCGTTTCTATATAAACGTGTTATTAACGAAGTAGAAGATGGCCGCTATCGTTACTTACGAGAATACTGTGGCAAACATGCTCAGCTTGTTATGTTTATCTTCTTCCAGATACAAGCAAGCTGGACTTTATTATTTGCCTTACCTTTTTGGGCAGCGTCGCGAAATGTTAATTCTGAATTAGGTTTACTTGATCTATGTGGCTTGATTATTTGGATAGTTGCAATTGCTGGTGAGGTGATTAGCGATAGACAATTACACAAGTTCAGAATGAACAATGAAAACAAGGGCAAAGTATGCAATGTTGGTTTTTGGCATTATTCCCGCCATCCAAATTATTTCTTTGAATGGTTGCAATGGTGGGCATTTGTCTTAATTGGCTATGGCAGTGATTATTGGTGGCTGACATGGACAGGGCTGATTGTCATGTATGTTTTTATAACAAGAATTACCGGTGTTCCATATACCGAACAACAATCAATCAGAAGCCGTGGTGATGCATATCGTGAATATCAGGCTACTACGAATATGTTTTTCCCATTTCCACCTAAAAATGCGAATTAGAAAATATGTCAGCAATAATTAAAAAACATCAGTCTTTACAAGCACCAAAAATAATTGCGTATTGCGGTTTCTTTATCATGACGTCTTTTATTTTCTATGCCATGGTTTATGGCGACTTTTTAATAGAAGGCTCTATCCTGACCAGTATGCCCTGGGGAATAGTGTCACTAGTCGATATTTATCTGGGTTTAATAATATTTTCATCATGGGTTTTTTGGCGAGAAGAAAATAAAAGTAAGGCCTCGCTTTGGATTATCTTAATTCTCACGTTAGGCAATGCCATTTCATGTCTTTATATACTAAAAGCAGTATATGAATCTGAAGGCAATATTATTTATTTTTGGATCAGCAAAAAAAAAGCAGGAGTTAAATATGTTCGCTAGAATAACCTTGCTTTTTATTTTCAGTTTTATGTCCTTTTTTGTTTACGCAGAATCAGAAAAAACAAGAATTGGCTATGCTTATGATAAACAAACTAAACAGCTTGTTTACACTGAAGACCATTATGAAAATTATGTTGACGGTTTGATTCTTACTTCACGGGTTATTTATAGAGATCCATCAGATAAGATCATTGCAAGCAAGACTGTCGATTTTACTAACAACAAATTTATGCCTGAATTTGCTTTACAAAATACTGAAAATGGCCATAAAGAAATTACCCGTTATGTTCAAAGTGAATATGAAGTACTTTTTAGTAAAAAAGAAACCGAATCAGAAAAACAGGCAAGTTTAAACTATCCTGATGATGGCATAAGTGATGCCGGTTTTGATAACTTCATTATAAAAAATTGGCAGCAATTAGCTGCAGGTGAAGTATTTAAGCGGGATTTTTTAATACCTAGCATGATGGACTTTATAAAATTTAGAATTTATCAATACGAAGTTATTGATGAAGAAGGCGAGTCTTTAAGGCTCATCAATATAGAACCCGATAATTTTTTAATTCGTGCTTTTGCTGGCACAACAAAACTTTATTACGAGAAAGATAAACCTAAATTAAAAATGTTTGATGGCGTATCAAACATGCGTGATAGTAATGGTGAAAACTATAAAGTCACAATACGATACGAAGAATCTAAAAAATTGGCTTCTTATTAATCTTTATTTTGAACACACCGGATGCTAAGTCCTACAGCGGATATACTGATATTGTTTTACATCAGATACAAGGTAAGGATTACGAGATCCACGTATCACCTCGGCCAGAATCTAAAGTAGCAATCATTGCGCCTCATGGTGGCGCTATCGAAAGGGGGACATCAGACGTTGCACGTGCAATAGCAGCTGAAGACTTTTGTCTATATCTTTTTGAAGGCATAAGGCCTTCTAGAAATTATGAATCTTTACATTTAACCAGCCATCTATTTGATGAACCACAATGTCTCGAACTCATAGCAGAAAAACCTACCGTTGTTGCAATACATGGTTGTAATGGGGCAGGCCCAACGGTTTTTCTTGGAGGCCTCAATATAGATTTAAAAGAACAATTAGCTAATGCTTTTTATGCCTCAAATATTTCGGTTCAAACTGAAGGACATCCGTATCCCGCAACTAATCCAGTCAATATATGTAATAGAGGACTAACTAAACAGGGTGTTCAAATAGAGCTGACGGATCAATTAAGAGGAACTGCCTTACAAGCAAAATTGACACATGTAATACGCGAAGTATTACTAGGTCTAAATTAGTGAAATTTAAAATTGTAATTCATACGTTATGCCATCTTCACTTTTTCCTGTCTTTCCTCTTTGTGAAGAAAAATATAAGCGTCTGCCATCTGGAGAAAAAGCAGGGCCAGTAATCTCTGATCTATCTTGACCATAGATTTGGACAAGCACATGCGGTTGGTGATTATGGTCAAGTGCAATTATTTGCATATTGCCGCCATCTTCTGCGATTAAAAGTTCACCTGATTGTGAAACTTCAATATTATCAACGCCTGTTAATAATGGTTCTTTGTAATCTGCTGCATCATAAATTTT
>JAJFKK010000104.1 GCA_021773245.1 Gammaproteobacteria bacterium
CTGAACAAGAAGCGAAAACAAAAGCCGAAGAAGAAGCGCGGTTACGTGCTGAACAAGAAGCGAAAGAGGCTAAAGAAGAAAAAGAAAAATTAGAAGCTGAGTTAAAGGTATTTACCGAAGCAAAAATAAAAGCAGAAGAAGAAGCACAATTACGTGCTGAACAAAAAGCGAGAGACGAAGAAGAAGCGCGGTTACGTGCTGAACAAGAAGCAAAAGCTAAATCCGAGGAAGAAGCACGTTTACGTGCTGAACAAGAAGCAAAAGCTAAAGCCGAAGAAGAAGCACGTTTACGTGCTGAACAAGAAGCAAAAGCTAAAGCCGAAGAAGAAACACGGTTACGTGTTGAACAAGAAGCAAAAGTGGCTAATGAAGAAAAAGAAAAATTAGAAGCTGAGTTAAAAGTATTCGCCGAAGCAAAAGCCAAAGCCGTGGAAGAAATGAAAGCGGCTAAAGAAGAAAAAGAAACTAATGCGTCTATGCCTGAAACAAAGAGCATTAAAACTGAAGAATACGCCGGAAGTTCTATAGAGGATAGTGAGAATGATGTTCAGAGTATTGACGTCAACAAAGAATCAGAAGCAGGTATCATAAAAGAAGTTGAAATACAGATTAGAAAGTTAATAGATGAAAAACGAATCATACAAACTTACCAGTCGGTTACAGCTATGTTTGATGATGATACTGCAACAAAAGAAATTTACAAAACGGGGCTTTCAGCTATGTCTGAAAGTGATGAACTAACTAAACATTTATCGGATGCTTCAACATTTTCTATATCATTACAACAAACAATAAATGAATGGATATTAAGACAGGTCTTTTTACGCATCACCGAAAGCGGCACAGAAAAATGTCAGCATTTGTTTTTGATAAGCGCTACTGAATCATGGTTTACAGATATTGCGCTTTTTCAATGGTTACAGAAAATCTTGTCTCAAACAAAAAAATATAACCCAGGCAAGTCGATTATATTGAATGTGCCTATAGATATATTTCTCAAGCATCAAAAACGTGCAGAGCCACTAATTAATACATTACGCAAGTCGCATCAATTTACTATAGCTCTTTCTAACATAGAATCTAACGAAGATCTTCTTAACTACTGCTCTTTGACCTCGGCAAGTTTATTGGTGGTAAATATTGAACAATTAAAAAAATTATCACAAACACTCGCTCCTCAAATAGAACAGAAAACTGAAAGCATTCCTGCTGATGAGGATGAAGAAGATGACAAACAAAGCATGCTTCAATATTTAAAATCAAAGAAAGTTCGAATCATTACTGGCGGCATCGAAGACTCAACCCTATTGATGGATGCAATTACTGCTGGCACTGACTATACACTTGGAAATTTTGTTGGCGAAATTCAAAATAATTTAGCAGACTCAAGTTCCGTTGAATCTTTTGAATTAACCTAGACATGAAGCTAAGCATAATAACTTTATTATTTCTCACGACATATTCTCTTATAGCTTATGGTGACTTTGAAACAGGTGGAGAAGCTTATTTAAACGGTGATTATGAAACAGCGGCAAATGAATTTACCCCTCTAGCAGAACGAGGTGACCACAGAGCTATGTATGCTCTTGGTTCAATGTATGCTGCTGGCCAGGGTGTTGAAAAAGATTTGCATAAAGCTTACGAGCTTTTTTCTGAAGCCGCAAAAAATGGTCGTGCTGATGCTATGTATAAATTGGGTCTTATGCATGAAGAAGGCTTAGGTATTAAACAAAATCATAAAAAAGCAATTCGTTATTATTTAAAGGCTGCTAAAAAAGGCTATCCATTAGCACAATACAAAACTGGCCTAATGTATGAACAAGGTTTAGGAGTTAAAAAAAATACCATTAATGCTTACGCATGGCTTGTTATTGCAGGACATTATTTTATTTACGTTCCCATCAATACTGGAAATGAAGATAAAAGTTCTATTGAAGAAAAAAAACGCCAAATACTTATTTTTCATCAGCAAGAAATAGACAGAGTTTTTGACGAGATAACAACTCATCTACAAAATATAAAAGAAAATATGAGTTCCGAAGATATCGAGAAAGTAACATCAAAAGTAATTGCATTAAGTAAATACAGAAAAAAATATCATTCAGAAAAAGTCAGAACTCTTAAAATTGAACCTAGTATCGAAAGTCTATTCTTGCCTGAAACATTATATTAATTTCATATAAAACACTCTCAATGATGAATTAAATTTAGATCACGATAAAAAAATATTTTTAATATTATATTTTTTACTGTCTGCCAATAATTACTTTTTCTTTGTCGTTAATACAAGACTAGATAAAAAATAACGTTAAATTTCAAGTAGGTAGCATCGGGATTGATTAATGATTAAAATAAATTTCTAATGTACAATAATCTAAGCATTAGAAAATGATGTGTTAAGAAGATGACGAAACACTCGAAAACTTTTAACCTTTAACAAAGTTATCGCATCTTATATAAAGACACTGTTTCTAGGTTTACAAATAATAATAAGGTGGGGCTACTGTCAGATTCTAGCTGACAAAGAAAATCTATTTAAAACCTTAATTTTCAAGATGAATCTTGGTTTTTAAACGTAGGTATTTTAGAAGCTCACAACCACTACTGTGTATATGCTCTGAGGGGAAGCATAAATGTCAGATACAGAAATATTAACTCAAATATTAAACTTGGGAGAGGAATGGCACGTTAAATCAGCAGAAGTTGATCAGCCTTCTAATCGTCTTGATATCACCATTGCGTATGGTCCGGCTAAGAAAAAATCTCTTTTTGGTAGAAATAAAACAGATGATGATATCCAAAACATCACTCTCAGACACCTTCCTATTTTTGGTATGCGCACATTTTTGCATGTCCCTGGCCCTGATGCTCTTGAAAATAATAAAGTATGGAATCCAGCAGGTTCAAAGCTCACTAATGAAATGGAAGAATTTCTAGTAGCTATTCTAAATAATACTAATTCGAATCAAGCAGCATCAAAACTATCCGGTATCAGTTCAGCTGAAGTAAGAGAAGTTAGTGAACGTACAGGTGCTGGCGCTGACAATCTTGCCGATGCATTGTCTAATGTTGCTTCAGCGGCTAGCTCAAGCAATTCAATGGTTTCAGACTATACAGAAACAAAATCTTTTGAATTGATTGAGCATAGTGATGTTCCAGCTGAAACTCATGATAACTGGCAACGTGTGATTACAGGTGAAATACCGATTCAAACCAATGCTGTTGGTCTACAAATGTTGCTGCAAAGAATCCGTCAAGATATCGCTAACAACCCATCTGAGATAGCACGCATTAATTCAGCTAAATTATTACGTCAATACTTTGTTAAAAATCAAAAACAACATAAAGCTGATATAGCCATTATTTCGGGCAACACAGGCCCATCAGTACAAACTGCCACAGTAAGCCAAGCTGCTGTGGAAGGTGGTTTCCCGGCTGATAATCATGCTGTATGGCAAAAAATTATTAACGGTGAGATACAAATACAAACGTCAAACGTAGCTCTACAGATGATGATGGAACGTGTTCGTCAATCGGTTGAGAGAAATCCATCTGATTCCTCACGGCAAGCAGGAACCAAAATACTACGTCAATTTTTTATTAAGCATCAAGACAGGTTAAGTAATGAGGCGCAGCAAATGGGTATCGGATTGCTTACACCTGCGGCAAGTTTTGATGCAGCAAATGTTTCAATTCCGGCAGAAAACGCAAATTGCTGGCAAGATTTAATTAATGGCTCATTAAAAATTCAAACCAACGCTGTTGGCTTGCAAATGATGATGGAGCGCGTTCGCCAATCGGTAGAAAAAAATAGTTCTGATGCAAATAGAACAGCAGGAATTAAAATACTTCGTCAATATTTCATCAAACATCAAGCTTCAGCACAAAATGAAATACTTCAATTAAATGGCATTAGTGGAACCATCCCGACTACAGTAGCAAGTAGTGGCCCAGCTACCATTCCAGCAGAATCTCATCCAAGCTGGCAACGATTAATCAATGGAGATCTTGTTCTCGATACCGATATTGTTGCATTGAAAATGATGTTGCAAAGTGTACGAATTTCAATTGAAAAAAACCCAAGCGAAGCATCGCGCCAAGCCGGAGCAAAAATCCTTCGCCAATATTTTATTAAACATCAAAGCAAACACATAACTGAACTCAATCAGTTAATTGCCGCATAGGAGAAGTAAGTAATGTCTACATCTGATATACACTCAAAAATGATAACCGTTGATCAGGCGAAGGCGGCAATTGAAGCGGGGAAAGTCTTATGGCTTTCAGGCGATGAAAACCTACTAAAACAATTACCAAAAGGTCGTTGGGTTGGTGGTTCAATCCCCTATTTCATGTCAGCTGATGGCGGACAAACAACTCGCGATATGATTTATGCTTCAGAACTTGATCCAAGTGTTGCTCGTAGAATTCAGGTCAAATTTTACAATACAGCAACCATACAAAATATTGCTAAAGATTCACCTGATGATGGTTTCACCATTCTTTTAATTCCTGCATTTAGTGACTTACATCTTGCCTATGCACAGAACGCACCTGAATACGAAGATATGTTTATCAA
>JAJFKK010000105.1 GCA_021773245.1 Gammaproteobacteria bacterium
ATAACCTACACCTCTAAATTGCGCTTCACGCGCCACTAGATCAACACGTTGTCGGCTATAACCTTCCGTATGGACATTGGAAATATTATGACTAACTGTCGCCAAACTACGTTGCGATGCTAGAAGGCCACTAATTGCTGAGTTTAATATAGACATGGTTTATTATCCAAATGACTAAATCGCCTCACGATTAATAATATCTATGACCTTACTGGCATAGTGAGGATCTGTTGCATAACCCGCATCCTGTAAGGCTTTTATGTAGCCTTCAGCGTTATCGTTATTTTGTAGTGCCGTACGGTATCGATCGTTACTCTTTATAAAATCAACATAGTCATCAAAACTTTGTTTATAAGATTCATAGACTCTAAAATTTGAAAATTCACGCTTGGCTTTACCATCATTATACTCAAGTGAACTGACATTAACTTGTTGGCCATTCCAGCGTTCATCCGCTTTTATGCCAAATAAATTATGACTGTTCTTTCCATCGCTATGTTGAATAACTTTATTTCCCCATCCCGTTTCGAGTGCCGATTGTGCCAACAAGACATTTACTGGAATACCAAGTTCATCTGCCGCAGCTTCTGCATAGGGTCGCATTGTAGCAATGAAGTCTTCTGGAGTTTTAAAGTCACTTTTATTGATTGTAGTGTTGTTTGTTTTCAATTCTGGCGACAGCTTTAACATCGTTCGATGAAACTGCGTGCGTTGTGGCAATGGATTTAATTCTTTAGAATTTTCACCGCTTTTAACAGTATTCTGTAGCTGTCTAATTATACTATCTGCAATACCAAAACTTTTTTGACCAGACAAGTTTAACGCTAGTTGTTGATCCATCATGTCCTGATACAATTTCGATTGATCAGAATCAAATATCCCTTCACCCAAATTAGCATCTCGCATTTGCTTTAACATTAGTTTTAAAAAAAATGCTTCAAATTGTTCTGCCACTTCTTCAAGTGCTTCAGGCGAATCATTTTTTGCTGCTAATTTAAGTTCATGCAACCCACTAAATTCAGTATAAGTTTTCGCGCTAGAAAAATTAGTATCCATATGATTTATATTCTATTATCGATTAAATAATAATGAGCTCTGCTCTAAGTGCACCTGATTCTTTCAATGCTTCCAGTATTGCCACTAGGTCACCTGGAGCAGCTCCAACCTGATTAACAGCACGAACCAAGTCATCTAGAGAAACACCCGGATTAAATAGAAACATTCGATTATCTTCTTGCTCAATAGAGATATCAGATGAAGGAACAACTGTAGTTGTGCCATCAGAAAAAGCAGCCGGTTGACTAATAATAGGATCTTCAGTAATAGTCACAATTAAACTGCCATGTGATACGGCAGCTTCATCAACAGTAACGTGTTGACTAATAACAACCGTGCCTGTTCTTGAATTTACAATCACACGTGCTGGTGCAGAACCTGGTTCAAACGTTATATTTTCTAACAATGATGCAAAGGCAACACGTTGTGTATAATCATCCGGAGCAGTTACATTAACCGAAGTACCATCCAATGCTTGTGCTGTACCTAAACCTATCCATTCGTTTATGGCATCAGCCATACGATTTGCTGTAGTAAAATCAGGACGATGTAAATTAAGTACGATTGAATCTGTTTTACCAAAAGAATTGGGGACTGACCTTTCAATAATGGCACCATTAGGAATACGACCTGCACTGGGAACATTAACTGAAATACTTGAACCATCATCAGTCGCTACACCGAAACCACCAACTACAACATTACCTTGTGCTATTGCATAAATATTTCCATCAATACCTTTTAATGGAGAGATTAATAAACTGCCACCACGCAAACTTTTAGAATTACTTAACGATGACACAGTAATATCTATGTTCTGTCCTGGTTTAGCAAAAGGAGGTAGGGTCGCATGTATTATAACTGCTGCTACGTTTTTTAATGATGTTGGTACTGTATCTAAAGTAATACCAAATTGCTTCAACATGCTTTGTAAGCTCTGTGTCGTAAAAGGTGTTGATGTGTCACCGGTGCCATCAAGACCAACAACTAATCCATAACCAATTAACTGGTTATCACGTACACCAGCAATGTTAGCAATGTCTTTTATACGTTCTGCATGAACGATTGAAGAATTAATCAGAAAGTAAAAAACAAATAGTAATTTTAAAATTTTCATTTTATTAATAAGGCATAAAAGGACTAGAAAAGAACCGTGCCAACCAACCGGAACGATTCGTATCTGCTACTGCACCTTCACCGGTATAGTTGATTGTTGCATCAGCAACTTGTGTAGATTGAATTGTATTATTAGCCAAAATATCAACCGGTCGTATCATGCCGGACAGTTGTATATATTCGACACCCTGATTTAATGTAACGCGCTTTTCACCTCGTACAATCAAATTGCCATTAGGCAGAACTTCAACAACTGAGACCGGAATATTGCCTGTTAACAAGTTACTTTGATCTGCTGTCCCACTGCCACTAAGTGAGTTTGATGAACTTAAACTAGTCGCCAAACTTAGATCCTGCGTCGCACTCAAGGGTATGAATTTAGGAACACTGAATTCGGGATTAGCACCAAAGATAGTTGGATTAGTTATATCAGTTGATGAATCTTTTGATAAAGCCGTTTCTGCATCTTTTTCTGCATTGGTTGCTTCATTTAATACCACTGTCAAGATGTCACCTACTCGACGCGCTTTCAGATCTTCAAATAAACGCATATCAAAACCAGGTTTATAAATAGCGCCATTAGATTCTGGCTCAACTGGCGGCAATGATGGTCGCACAGCGGCAAATGCTGGGTCACGTTTCATCTGTGTTTGGCAACCCGAGATGACTGATAAAACACATAACACTATGAAAAATATATTAATTTTAGAGTTATTCAGATATTTATTCATCATTTTGACTCGCTTTTAAAGATTGTTACTAGCGTATTGCAACATTTGATCCGAAGTTGATATAGCTTTGGAATTCATTTCATAAGCACGCTGCGTTTCGATCATATTGACCAATTCTGCAACAACATT
>JAJFKK010000106.1 GCA_021773245.1 Gammaproteobacteria bacterium
ATTATTTTTGACATATTCCAACGCTAGTAGTTATCAGTGTTGTTTTATTCAATAAGCATACTATTATAGTCAGCCATTTTTCTTGTCATTAATTGTTATGAAATATTTGTTATGAAGTATCTCCCTATATTTTTGGATGCAACTATCACACCTTGCCTTGTTGTTGGCGGCGGGGTAGTAGCTGCGCGCAAGGTGAAACAATTACGAAAGGCCGATGCGCAAGTTGTTGTAGTCGCGCCTGAACTATGTCCGGAATTATCTGACTTGGCGAATGAGCAATTAATTAAATACGTTTGTAGTCAATTTAGTGAAGATCATTTACAAGACAAAATGTTG
This sequence comes from Gammaproteobacteria bacterium, assembly GCA_021773245.1. Taxonomy (GTDB): domain Bacteria; phylum Pseudomonadota; class Gammaproteobacteria; order Eutrophobiales; family Eutrophobiaceae; genus UBA7359. The sequence goes on from JAJFKK010000106.1 coordinate 337, forward strand.
GTTATTGCGGCCACTGATGATGTCGCGGTTAATAAGCGTGTATCGGAACTGGCCAAAGAAAAAAAATTACCGGTCAATGTCGTTGATAACCGTGAGGTATGTAGTTTTATTATGCCATCTATTGTTGATCGTGGTCCGGTGCAAATTGCAATATCTACAGGAGGAGCCTCGCCAGTGCTAGCAAGGCTATTGCGTGTACGTCTGGAGTCTTTGATTCCTTCGTCGTACGGTAATTTGGCTAGTTTGATGAAAAAGTTTCGCACTGCAGTTAAAGAAAAATTTCCGGACATGCAGCAACGTAGACGCTATTGGGAAAATATATTGCAAGGCCCCATTGCTGAAATGATCTATGCGGGTCAACAAGAATTAGCACGGAATGCTCTGGAAAAAACACTCTCTGCAGAAGATGATGTTGTTAAACAATCAGGAGAAGTTTATCTGGTTGGTGCCGGACCAGGCGATCCTGATTTGTTAACTTTTCGAGCATTGAGGTTAATGCAACAGGCTGAAGTTGTGCTCTATGATAGATTAGTTGCGCCAGTAATTGTTGACCTATGTCGTAAAGATGCTGAACGAATTTATGTAGGTAAAAAACGCGATAAACATACCTTGCCTCAAACAGAAATCACTCAGTTGTTAGCAGACTTGGCTAAACAGGGAAAACGTGTGTTGAGGCTTAAAGGAGGCGATCCATTTATCTTTGGGCGTGGAGGTGAAGAAATAGAATTACTTGCCGCTGAAAATATTCCGTTCCAGGTGGTTCCGGGTATCACTTCAGCTTCAGGATGTTCGAGTTATGCGGGTATCCCGTTAACGCATAGAGACTATGCAAATACTTGTGTGTTTGTTACAGGTCACTTAAAGGATGGCAGTATGGATCTTAATTGGACAACGCTGATTCAACCCAAACAAACGATAGCTGTTTACATGGGTGTTATGTGTTTGGAAGTGCTTAGCCACGAATTGATTAAACGAGGTCTACCTAAAACTATTCCAGCAGCTTTGATTCAACAAGGAACTACACCGCAACAAAAAGTTTATATCGGTGATCTGGCAACGTTACCTGAGATAGCCAAACAGCATGAGATTAAGCCGCCAACAATGATTATCATTGGTGAAGTGGTTAAGTTACATGAGTCCCTGTCATGGTTCGATGTGTAGGAATGATATTTGGTAGAAGGAAACTCTGAATAAGTTATATAAAACTTATTCAGAGTTAAAAAACAAAAAAATCAGATACTAGATTTTTATTTGACACCCTTGCTGATTAAATACTCAGAATACTCTTGGTCGGTACCATTGATATGGTTGATCAACCAGGATTTAAGATACATGAGTAATGATTCAATCGCACCAGATTCACCTTTCTCATAGGCTTGTGCAAGCTCGCTTACTTTATCAATCATTTTTGCGTGCTGTGCCTTATGCGCTACAAAGTCTGAATATTCATTCTGTTCCATAAGATCTTCTTCTCGGGCAAAATGATATTTAGTATAATCAATGACTTCATCTAAGGTCTGTTTTTCAAATTGATTATCCGTTTTATAGTCAATCGCTGTTTGTAGATTATTGATCAGATGAATTAGTTTTTTATGATCATCATCTATTGATTTAATTCCAACACTGTAACGATCCTCCCATGCCAGATATCTTTTTTTGACTAATTTATTATGTATCAATATCACGACTACAAGGATGACCATGGAAATCCAGGGCAAAGGGTTTGAAATGCCAGACAAGAAGCCGATAACAATAAGGGCGATTAATGATACGACCAACAATGCCATACCAAGCATAATAAGATTTCTACCCACGTTGCTTTCTCCTAATAAAAAAGATCTTTTTCTCAAGTTTAATAATCAGTGAACTGGCTGGATTATGTACATTTTCTGCTTTCATGACCAGCACATCGGTAATTGTAGCCTTTGACAAGAGCTAAAGAAGTGACCTTAGTCAAATACTATAAAAATAATAATAAATTACATTCTAATCCGACCTTTATATGCCAATCATTAGCTTTCTATAGGACGGTGTTAGTTTTCTATAAGTGTATGTGAAATATTGTGGCACTCCTATTTTGTTAAGCATATCCGCTTTCAGGGAAATTATTACCGGTTGATACGACTTAAAAATAAGAAAAATGCGGCGCAACAAAAAAAATCAACCTCTTGACCTTCATCAAGTTAATTTTACTGATTCAGTAATATTATGTGTCCATTAAGAAATTATTTAAAAGCGATAATAGGTGGGGGAAAATCAAATGAAGAGGAACAAGGGGAATAAGTGTGTGATTAAGCGCTTTGGAGGATATGTTGCGTTTTTATCTATGGCGCTGTCCTGTCAGCCCATTCTCGCCGAAGGCGATGATGATGCTCTATGGGGAGCATTGAAAGGTGGCAAGTTCGACTTTTCTGCTCGTTATCGCTTTGAACATGTGGATGATAATGCAGCAACCGACCAAGCCAATGCCTCAACCATCAGAACAACATTGGGTTATACCACGGGCAACTTCCACGGGTTTGGTGTACGTCTTTTAGGACAGGATGTCAGTGATGTATTTGAAGATGATTTTAACGATGGGACGCAACGGCCTAATTCCAAGACTCAGTTTGCAACTGTAGCTGATCCGTCAGAAACAGATTTACTCGAAGGATACCTTAGTTATACCGGCACAGAGGGTAGCTTCCTTGAAGGAAGTTCATTCAAACTAGGACGCCAGATTATTACTTACCGAGGCGCACCATTTCACCGTTTTATGGGTACCGTATTGTGGCGCCAGAACTGGCAGAACCATGATGCATTTACCTTTCAAAATAAATCATTGCCGTATACAACCATCAACTATGCTTATTCATGGAACGTAAACCGTATTTTTACTGATCAAGCCGTTGCTAGTGCAAGAGCTAATTTTGATAGTGACTCTCATTTTGTCAATATTAAATATGATCGATTTCAATACGCTAAGCTTGAAGGTTACGGTTATCTTCTGGATTTTGAGAATTCGGCAGCAAATTCTACCGAGACCTATGGTGGACGTGTCAGCGGCGGTTACCCGATGTCGAAAAAAATGAAGCTTCTTTATGCTGGTGAATATGCATCGCAGGATGATTATGGAAATAACACTGCTAACGTTGATGAAGATTATTATCTGGGTGAAGTGGGTGTTAAATTTACACCGGGTAACGTTATTAAGGCGCTCGTTTTGAAGTTTGATTATGAAGTGCTAACTGGTAATGGAACTAATTCTTTCAGGACACCACTTGCTACGGGCCATGCTTTTCAGGGCTGGGCAGATCGATTTCTTACAACGCCAGGTGACGGTATCGAAGATGCTTATTTTACAGGAGTGGTTCAGGCGTTTGGTGCCAAGTTTATTGCTTCTTACCACATGCTTGAGTCGGATAATATGGGCTACGATTATGGTGATGAACTTGACTTGTTGGTAGCCAAAACATTTAAAAAGCATTACACAGTGGGTGCAAAAATCGCTATATACGATGCCGATACTAATGCAACCAATGTTGCTCGAGGAGGAAGTCGAGCTTCTGATGTCACCAAGACCTGGATATGGGGACAGATTAAATTCTAGTAGTGAAATAAATCATAAACTCTCAGAGGTAAATCTCCGAGAGTTTATTGTAAGTAACAATGGTTAATGAAGTAATTACGTGTATATAAAATTGGAGAAATAAAGATGAAGCTATCTACAGAGTTTGTGACAATTAAGCGGATACTTGGATTAGTCTGCTTGTCAGTCTGTTTCTTTTTATCTGGCGCAGTGCACGCCGCAGATGAAGCTGAACCCACCTTGTCAAAAGAGAAGTTCGAATCATCAAAAGCACTTTATTTTCAACGTTGTGCTGGTTGTCATGGCGCATTTCGTAAAGGTGCTACAGGCAAGAGCCTAGAACCTGAAAAAACCCGTAAAAAAGGTCAAAAACGTCTAGAGAAAATTATCGCCATTGGTACTGAGAAGGGCATGAATAATTTTGACGATATATTTACGAAAGAAGAAATTAAAGACTTGGCAACCTACATCCAGATGGAACCACCTGTTCCTGCAGAAATGTCTCTTTCGTTGATGAAAGAACGCTGGAATGTCCATATAGAGCCTAAAGACTATCCGAAAAAACCGCAGCATAGTCTCAATTGGGAAAACTTTTTTCTCGTAATCCTTCGTGACGCAGGCAAGATTGGCATTATCGATGGTGATACGAAAGAAGTTGTTACCAAAGTTGATACTGGTTATGCAATACATGTATTAAAAGAAAGCTCAGATGGTCGTTTTTGGTTTACTCAAGGCCGAGATGGCAAAATGAGTAAAATCGATTTATGGATGAACCCGCCAAAAGTAGTAGCAGATACGCAAGTTGCCTATGATGCTCGTGACGTTGCGGTTTCCCATTACGGCGAATGGAAAGATAAATACATTATCGGTGGTGGTTACTGGCCTCCTCATTTCGTTATTCTTGATGCAGAAACAATGGAGCCATTGAAAGTTGTCTCTACTCGCGGTGTTAATGTCGACGGTGATTTTGTCAATGAAGCACGTGTTGCCGCTATTTATAATACGCCACATGCACCTACCTGGATTGTTGCAATTAAGGAATTAGGTCAACTTTGGCAGGTAGATTACAGTGATATAGATAATCTGCGTATTGAACAGATCAATAGTCATAAATTCTTACATGATGGTTTCTTTGATCCAACACAACGTTATTTCCAAATTGCTGCAAACGCATCAAACCGTATGGAAATTATGGATTCAGTAACACGTAAATTTGTTGCTTCTATTGAAACCGGCAAGATGCCTCACCCTGGTCCTGGCGCTAACTGGAACGATCCAGAATGTGGGCCAGTTGCAGGTACCACCCATCTTGGTGAAGGTAAGGTTGCTGTTTGGGGTAATGATCCTAAAGACCATCCAGACCAAGCCTGGAAGCTGTGTTATACCGTTGAAACAGATGGCCCTGGATTATTCGTTAGAACCCATCCTACGTCTGATTATGTATGGGCGGATCAAACAAAACATCCAGAACCAGAGGTTCAACAAAGCGTAGTGGTAATTGACAAGAAAACCCGTGAAATCGTTAAGGTTATTCGGGTAACTGAAATGGAGAAAGCCGTTGCGGTACATCAGGAATTTAATAAAGATGGTACTGAAGTCTGGATCTCTGTTTGGGCACGTGGTTCGGGTGACATCGGCAAAGGTGAAATCGTAATATACGATGCTAAAACCCTTGAGGAAAAAGCCCGTATCAAGGGGCTTGAAACACCTACAGGTAAATTCAATGTTTATAACCGCGTACATCACGTGACATAAATTAGTAAATTTACTTTTATAATGATAGAACTTTGATGTGTGGGCATGAAATCTGATTTCATGCCCATTTTTTTTACTAAACTATCATTAATAATGTGCTCTTAAGCTGATAATAGTTACACTGAAAATAAATATAAAAAGCCATGACACGACCAAATCAAAACATACTCTCCAGCTTCCTAAACCGGAAGTTGATATTTGGCACCACCTTAGGTGTCGCTATTTTCTTCATAATCCTAGGCGTGATTTTATGGGGAGGTTTTAATACGGGAATGGAAGCCACGAATACGATGGACTTCTGTATTTCGTGTCATGAAATGGAAGAGAACGTGTATCAGGAATATAAAGGAACTATTCATGATGCAAACCGAAGCGGTGTTAGGGCTGGATGTCCTGATTGTCATGTTCCGCGCCCTTGGTTTTATAAAATAAAACGAAAAATCCAGGCAAGTAATGAGCTCTTGCACAAGGCATTAGGTACTATAGATACGCCAGAGAAATTTGACGCCCATCGTCTACAAATGGCTAAAAGCGAATGGATGCGAATGAAAAAATCCGATTCCAGAGAGTGCAGAAATTGCCATGAAATATCGACGATGGATCCGGAAGCACAAAAACCACGTGCTCGTAAACAACATTACAATGCGATGAAAACAGGTCAGACCTGTATAGATTGCCATAAAGGTATCGCGCATAAGAAAGTTCATGACCAGTTAACCGAAGAAGAAAAAGATGAGCTGGAAAAACCAAATCCTGATTTCATACGACCTATTCCAGAGGCTTATGATAAGTTTTTCAATAATGATAAAAAGAGTGATACGGAAAAAGTAGCAGAAGCAGCAACACCTGCAAAAACAGATGTTGCAAAAGATAAAGCAGTAACAGAAGAAGTTGTAAAGTCTGCTCCTACAGCCGCTACAGCGGACTCATCAGGTGTTGACTGGGAAAAGGCACCGGAACGTTTAATTAATATCTTTTATCCAGGACAAGCTTCAATGGAATGGGCCCTAGGTAAAGACCATAGTGGTAAGCGCGCTTTTAATTCGGGAGATCGTTGTTTCGAATGTCACGACGAAGAAACCGTTGATATCGGCGAACTGATTGTTTCCGGGGAGCATGAGTATCTGGCAGAAACTGATACAGTAATACCCGATAAACGTGGCAGCATCCCGGTTAGTGTTCGAGCTACTTATGATGGTGAAAACCTTTATATGCGTTTCCAATTTCCAGAGACAGCTCATACACCTGCGCCTTTTGTTGATGGTGGCAAGATGGATGCAGATAACCAGATAAAATTGGCCATTATGTTAGCAACTGATGATGTTACTTATGCTGATAGGGCTGGTTGCTGGGGGACATGTCATATTGATGCTAAAGGTATGCCTCTAGAGCCGAGTGCAGACGATTTATCTGCGAGTGGTTTAGCACTGAACCTTGAACAAGGTATTAGTAAGTATATTACGGAGAGCCGTACCAATATTGAACTCAAAGGACGAGGTGGTAAAACATTGGGTGGTTGGGACAAACTTAAAAGTGAAGACGAGATTAAAGCTGAACTGGAAGCAGGTCATATTATGGATCTGATTCGTTATCAGGCGGGCACTGGCAAAACTGAAGATGGCTACATTCTGGAGCAACGTTATATGGAAGGTGGTCAGGGAGCAGAGTCTACATCCAGTTTATCTGATGGTGTTTGGACTATCATCATGAAACGTAAACTTAGTTCTGATAAACCAGGTGATCTTAGTTTAGCAACAGACCAAGTGTACAACCTGGGTTTTGCAATTCATGATGATTATACCAATGGTCGTTTTCATCATGTGTCTCTAGGTTATAAGCTAGGTTTTGACAATAAAGAAGCTGAACTCAATGCAGTAAAACAATAATATTTTAAGCATTTTCTGCTTTCAGTATGTCAAACCATAGACACACAACTAGAAGGATAAGAAAATGAACACAAAGCTATTGATCAATAATGTTGTACTAGCATTATGTTTCTCTTTGAGCGCTGTTTCCGTTTTTGCTGAGACTGTTGTCATTGAAATTAAAGATTCCCAATATGGAAACGGAGAGCCCGTTACAGTAAAGGTGGGAACCACCGTTAAATGGCTGAACATAGAGAAACGTCAATATCACAGCGTCTGGTTCGAAGCTGAAGGTCATCCAGAAGCCGACTACATTTTTCCTGAAGAAACATGGGAAAGGACATTCGACAAACCGGGAACCTATCCTTATCGTTGCGAACCCCATGAAGATATGATCGGCACGATTATCGTTGAGTAAATTTAATTATAGGAGAATCTTTGCTACTTGATAAGTTTAATTGAGAGCAAAAAGTGAGTAGTAATGATAAATAAATTAATAAAGATGTTATTTTTTATATTTGTGCTAACAAATATAAATAACGTTATTGCAGAAACACAATTGCAAGGCCATCTCAGTACTGATTTCGGTATGACTGCAGAGGAAGTACGAGCTGTTTTTGAAAAAGATGGTGTGGATTTTTCAAGTAGTGAAGTTACCGATGGCGATCATTTGATTTTTGCTAAGCGAAAACAAAGTTGGATAACCACTGATTTACTATATGTCTTTCCGGCAAATTCAGATCGTCTTGCACTAATCATTGAAATTTTTCCCGGTTTAGTTAATTCCGATTCTGTTCGTAAGGATCTGTCGGACGAGTTAGGCGAGCCATCTTCCGATAATTATCCAGAGTCAGTCCTAAAGCAAATGCAGGAATCAAATTTAATTCCGACGGGTGTAAACCAACTTGCTGTCTGGAATATAACGGCAAACGGAAATGATCGAGAAGCACGGGTCATGGGTCTAGGAAAATATGTGCGTGTTGAATATATCGATAACGATCTTATGGCTGGAAAATGAATGTTCGCCAAAACATTAATAAGCAGCCTGTTTATTCAAATGCTAGTTTTTCCATGTGCTGTTTTAGCGGCTGAAATACCTAATGAACGTCAACAGGAACTATTGCATTTGGTAAAACACGATTGCGGTTCCTGTCATGGAATGACATTGAAAGGTGGTCTGGGAACTCCACTGACCCCGGATAAACTTCAAGGTAAATCAGTCGAAGCATTATCCAGCATCATAATGAATGGTGTTAAAGGGACGCCTATGCCTCCTTGGAAAGGAATTTTAGATAAGCAGGAAGTAACTTGGATGGTAAAGCAACTTAAAACCGGAACATTAGAAAGTAATTAATATGAATTTCACAAGTAAAATAGTTTTATTATTTAGCTTACTGTTAAGTATTAATGTTCAAGCAGAATTAAAAGGCACTGGCGATTTAGGCATTATCATTGAGCGTGCTGTTGGCCAGGTTAAGTTGATCAATACGAGTAAACGAATAGATATTGGCAGTATTGAAGGATTGGGTGATCTCTCTCACGCATCGGCAGCTTTTTCACGTGATGCACGCTATGCATTTGTATTTGGTCGAGATGGCGGTTTAACAAAAATTGATTTACTTACCAGTACAATTACGAAACGCATCATA
>JAJFKK010000107.1 GCA_021773245.1 Gammaproteobacteria bacterium
GGAGAAAAATATTATCTAGCAAGTAACACTAAATTAAATCAAAGCTAAAAGAACTCTTTGCTTGTTCTAGGCGAAGTAATCCAAGGCTCATCCATAGGCGCCATTACTTGCTTAGGTTTTAAACAAAGTCCCATCGCTAAACTATGTGCCAAAACAGAATTATCTAACTGATTTTTCCACACGAATTGAATTGCCTGAAATGCACGACGCTTCATACTATCAGCAATATGTGCATCATCTATTAATGTTAAAATATCCTGAAGTACCGCTCCACGTCGATAAGTAACTGCTGCTTTAGAAGCATCATTAGCAAATAACTTACAGGAATGTATTAGGTAGTTTCTACTAGTGTAATCAGTGCCCTGCCCCATAACGGCTTGAGCATTAAACAATAATAATCCTACAATTAATTTTGCAATCAAGGTTTTCATTTCATTATCTCATTCTGTATGAGCCTCCAGTTTATTAACTAAAATTATTGAAACGCCGTTCACGCACACCCATGTGCTTCACGGCATAAGTTTTCGGCTTTGGCATTCTGCGTCGCTCTACCGTCTACATCTATGTAGGCGTCACTGGCCAAAAAAAAAGGCCGCAGATTTATCACCTGCGGCCTTTTTGGAATTACTAAAATCTATTTAAATCAAATTATTAAAATCCACTGACACACAGGTGCACATAGCCGCCGCATATATAAGTGCGGTGCCAGATAAAGACCTGTTTTGTCATGTAGTTAGTTTTCATGGCCGCGATGTTCTACCTCTTTTAAATTATTGTCAAGTTTTTGAATAACAAATTATTACTTAAAGCATAATGTTTTAAGCTATACACACTGTGTTAGAAGTAAATTACAGAGAAAAAGTTCCATAAAACTTTACTCCTTTACAATTTTTCTACCATATTGTTCCCATAGTTCTTTTGCTAATATTCGTGATTCACTTAATTCTTCCGCTTGCAAATGTGTAGCAATCTCATCACGAAATCGTTGTGCAGGTTTATAACCAGCAACAGCCGCAATACCAACCCATGCATAAGCTTTTATATAATTTTTCTCAACTTTTTCTCCAAAGTAATACATTGAACCTAGTTGATACTGAGCCATAAGGTGTTTCTCTTTTGCAGCATTTAAAAACCATTCTATTGTTTCATCATCATTTTCAGGAATACCTTTATTCTTTTTATATAAGTTAAGAAGATTACTTTGTGATGCGATATAACCTTTATCAGATGCTTTACGGTACCATTCAATGGAAGCAGTAAAGTCTTGTTTTACACCACGTCCATTTTCATACATGACTCCCAAGTCATGTTGTGCACCTACCCAATTTTTTTCTGCAGCTTTTCGATACCATTTAACAGCTTCTTCGTAATCTTGTTTAACGCCTATTCCATCATGAAACATATAACCTATATAAGCTTCTGCTTCAGGGTTTCCTTGTACGGCAGCTTTACGTGCCCATTTTATTGCTTCCCAATAATCTCTATTTACACCAAGACCCTGTATATATAATTGAGCTAGTCTAATTTGAGATTCTGCAACACTCTTTTCTGCCGCTTTTCGATACCAATTAGCTGCTTTAAAGTAGTCTCTTTCTACACCCAGAGATCTCTCATACATTAAACCTAAAATATTTTGCGCTTTAACATCACCAGCGTCCGCTAATACAGACATTTTTTTAAATGCAGTCTCATAATCCCTGCTATGATACGCTTCATAAGCGATCTCATACTCGGACTGCCCACAAGCTGCAAGTGAACCTAAAAATATAATTAGGAACAGATATCGCATAAATACTTAAAATTAATTTTCATAAACCAGCTTTCTTAATCTGCAGTTTCATTTGCATCGCCGCAAGAGCATATCCACCATCAGACGCATCAACAAAATGATAATGATCGCCCAATCTATCATCGACCATGCATGTAACTAGCGCTGAGTTAGAAACATGAATACCATAAACACATTCATCTAATATATGCTTTTTATTTAAATATTGATTTAATTTTTCTCGTTGCTTTGTCGTTCCGGAAATAACTTCACGCAGTACACCATCAAATTTTTTAAAATCTGTGTTACTAACAATATCTTTTTTATATTGGCCCCAAGGAATGCCTGATACATTTAATTTAAAACTCATTAATACCCAACCAATAACAATTTCTAATCGTGATTTTAATTTGTACAACAGCCTTTTAAAAAAACCTTGATTAAACGTTTTTGTTTTTAATTCATCTGAAAGCTTTTCACTATTAATTGTTAACATTAGTCCTTTTGCATAAACAGGTTGACAACTTTTGTCTTCACCATATATTTGGTGAATCATTGATATAATCTCATCATATATCTTTGCTTCCTGTTCTATTGTTGGAGCAAGCGCTTTTACAATTAAAGCGATTGTTTCTCCGTGTTGACTAGGAACTCGTTCCCAACGACATTCTAAGCCTGAATAATCTGCTTTTACCTCACTTTCTATTTCATCAAAACGGTACTGACTTCCTTTGTTTTTATCTTTAATCAAATTTTCAGCATATTCAATTCCACCACCTGCAAATGCAACTTGAACATAATATTCAGATACTCTATAGCGAGAGACTAATACATCCCTTCCTTTTTTTCTTACCACATCAATTGGCACAATTCCTACTCTTAAATTGAGATTGAATTGATTTTTTGCCATCAACTTTGTTGCAAGTAAGGCTTCTTTTGCGTCTTCAATCAAACCAAATGGAATACAAAGCGTGGCACCATCACCACCAAACATATAAGGTAATTCTAACGATGAGGTTAAATTTCTGACTGCGGTAATTACTGAAACACCAATAATATTTACCGATTTGTAATGACCTGCTTGTATGGCTGTTGTTGAATCTTCTATATCAGCAGCAATAATGTACCAATCATCCGGTAGATTTGAATATTTACTCAGATCTGAAACCACCGAAAAATCGTCATACACAGGAAGCCGTGAATAAAAATGATCAGACATATTTTGTATTTAAGGTTTATTTAAATAATTTAGTTTTTAAAATCATAGTCGTTAATTATTTTCTTTTTAGAACAATCACTTTACACTAGATGAGACAGATTAACCTTATAAATATCAATTATTTAGAATCAAATCGTCGCAACTTAAGTAGCTGTAAAATGTATTGCTAGAGCGGTAACTAATCCATACTATATTTTATATTACAGATATTTTTGAAAACATCCTCTCCAGGGAAAGCTCTAGAATAAAAAAAGTAAAAGGATGGGGTATTAAAACAGAAGAGCTGTCGATAAGAAAAATAAATAAATAATGCTAACCATCTACTTTGACATCAAAAATCCCATTCCTTCATAGCGGCGGTCTCTTTTGAATCTGGAAACTTATTTTTTAATAGTAATATATAACTGGATACATCATCCTTATAACCAAGTTCACTATAGACACGCACACCTAGCCAAAGACTTCTAGGTGTTTGAGCAGCGTTTTTCTTATATCGTTCCAAATATTGATGCGCGAGTTTATTGTCGCCATTTTTATATGAAATATCTGCCATTTGCACTAATGCATGACTAAATTTTTCATTTTTATCTAATGCCTTTTTAAAGTAACCTAAACTTTCTTCTGGCTTACTTTCTAAAAGACAAATACCGGCATTAGTTAAGGCTATTTCTGGAGTAGAATAAAAAGGATTGTTTGCTGCATTCAAAAAAGCAACTTCTGCTTCTTCAGTACGCTTATTACCGCAAAGCAACAAACCATAATTGTTATATGCTGACGAATCTGTTGGATCAAGCTTTATTGATTTTACAAAATAAGCTTCAGCTTTATCCTGATCACCTAATCTTTGATAAAGCAAGCCAAGGACATTATACGATGGAGCAAAATCCGGTTTCGCTAAAATAGAACGATTTAACTTATCTAATGCATCTTCATATTTACCTTGCCGCATATATTCTACACCAAGATTCATGTTTGTAATGGCAACCTTGAATGCTTGTCCTTTTTCACTTAATTGCGGATTATTTAAGTCTCTTTCAGCGGCATTATAAGCAGCATTATTTACTGTTGTTCCAACTGCACTTACTAGTGCCAGTGGGCTACATGCAGATAGTAATAGACAGTTAAATAGTAATATTAAGTTTCTAAAATAAATCATTCTTAATTATACGACTATTTAATATAAAATTATCAAATATATACTTACTTATTTTGCAAAATATATGAAAAATAGAGAAAATAGTCATCTATTAGTTTATTTAAATAGTTAAATTATCTGTCACATCCACACCAAGAGGACATGATTAATTATGAGCAAGCAAATTACGATCGATATTAGCGATGAGATTTATGAATTTCTAAAAATAAAAGCCGATGAACTAGAAACTATTGAAATAATTGCAACAAACTATTTAGAAGAAGGAATTAATTTAGAAAAAACTTTAAGACAATAATTATTAGCCATAATGCTGAAGTTTTTATTAAAAATAACTATTCTCGTATTACTATTATTTGGTGTCAGCAATTACACAAACTATTTAGTTACGGGTCAAGCACCAGAAATAAATATTGATAAATCTGCTTTATCAGACATCAAACTTTCTAAGTTAAAAAACACTATTTCAAATAAATTCAATTCAGCAAAAAAAGAAAAGCCGCCCATCGTTAAAGAGTCCTATTTATATAAATGGCGCGATGCAAAAGGTGTTATCCATTACACAAGTGAAAAACCTCCAGAAGATGTAAAGAACCTTGAGTCAATTAAGTTAAGTAATGATACAAATGTTGTCCCTTCTGCTTTAGAAAACAATGCTGAAACTCAAAGTACATCTACACAATTACCCTCAACAAATTTGCCAGAAAATATTTATTCTCCAGAAGGGATCAAACATTTATTTGAACAAGCTAAAAGTATTCAAAGTTTAATGAATGACAAATTTACTCAACAGGAAAATATTATTAATGAATAATTAGTATCTGATCCTTTCTCATTTTCCACATTTAATAACATATAGCCCATTTGTTCTCTTAGTAACTCAATCACTAACAAACGAATATTAGTTCATAATTATCAACAACTTAATATAACTCTAAATAATAATTTTTTACCGCCGATATAGCTAGACAGCGTAGAATTCGGGTTTAATATGGAACAGTTAGCAGAAAGGCGTAATGGACCACGCTTATCAATAGTTGAAGAAGTGTTTGATCAAAAAACAGGTGGTTCTTTAGGCCACACTGCTGATCTAAACGCCTACGGTATGATGTTAGTTGGCGAAAAGAAATTTGATCTTGGCGAAAAAATACGCGTTAGCTTTGATGTGCCGAACGGGAAAAATAAAAAAATCAGAACCTCTTTAACAGCGCAATGTCGGTGGTCTGAACTTCATTTCGACACCCCATTTTATAATTCAGGCTTTCGTTTTGTCTACGTAACTCAATTTGACATTGAATATATTCAAACGCTCTTCTTTGGGCTATCAGAAAGAATTTAACTCAACTGAAGCATATCTATTTATAAGAAAAAGGGCCTTATTATAATTTCCGTCCCTTTCTATTTTGTAGAAAGCTACCTTATATTTACTCATTATCAGTATTGATCTTGTGAAACTGTACTGTATTCTAGCTAGTCTTTTCCAAAATATATTCAATAACCATTAATTATTGCGATAATGACCATATCCGTTTCCAATGTCATTCAAGAACTGCGTGCTAACAACCTGAGCTATGAAATCAACGACAAGTTGATTCTGGAATGCGTTAGTTATTCTGTAAAGTCTGGCGAAATGTTATTTATCGAAGGCGGTAATGGTAGTGGGAAAACCACCTTATTGCGCATTCTTTCTGGCTTGATGCAAGCCGATGAAGGTCAGGTATTGTGGAACGGTAAAAATATAGAAAATGAACGTATTGAATTTAATCAACAACTTACTTATATAGGACATAGCACGGGAGTCAAAGCTGAATTGAGCACGTTGGAGAACATCCGTTTCTTTTCTGCACTTTCCGGCTTGCCCCAAAAAGAAAACTCTCAAGCAGCAATAGAATGGGTTGGGTTAGAGGGTTATGAAGACAGTCCAGGCAGACATTTATCCTATGGCCAACAACGTCGTATTGCATTAACGCGATTATTAATGGAACCATCAAAGCTTTGGATCCTTGATGAACCTTTCGCCGGTCT
>JAJFKK010000108.1 GCA_021773245.1 Gammaproteobacteria bacterium
AACAGGAAGCCGGATATACGGAAGCAGTTGCACCAATAACCATCAACACAATTTGCTTGCAAAACGGGTGTCATCCGCGATTTAGTGTTGTGGCGGAAGGCGCCTTGTTTTTCCGCCCTACTGAACCGCTTTATCGGATGGGCTGGCATGATTTAGAAGCATGAAAAAAGCCGGTTTTGATCATCATTACTTGATGGTTGGAAACAGCAGCGATTCAAAGAAAACCGCAGCTTTTGATTAGGTTAACACCATCCTAGGAAATCTGAAAGCTGCGCTATCTGGAACGTCCATAAACTTTCTGTACACCACTTACAGCATCCGATTACTCGAAGACTGCTTTGCGGTGCTACCGAGATGAATGGGCAATTCCTCGGACAGGGCTTTAACCTGCTAGATAGGCGCCGGTAAAGGCGTACGACCTGGCACCTTTACTGCATGACGCCTTCATTGCAGGACAAACATCCCGACAAGCCAGGTCAATTATCCCGCAAAATTAGGTTGAGTCTGACTATGGCATTACGTTAATCGAACAAATAGAATGCAAACACTTTAAGTTTTTCAGTGAATCGCTTTATCACTTTTAAACAGTTGCTTGATCACTTAGCACCTTATTTTAAGTGTGGCCATGCGCCAAACCGGACACTTAGATACGATTCACTTAAAAACAATAAAAAGACTGTATGTAACGAATGTAGAGGTCGCATTAATAGAATTTGAAAAGTGTCCAGCTCTATTTGACTACGACACTAGAGACAAATATTACAACTTCAATTTAAAGGAAATCTAAAATGAAACTACGTAACCTTACTTTTGCAATTCTAGCGGTGATATTCTCAAATTCCGCAATGGCGGCAGGCTCTGCTACTGTTCATTTGAACGGCGGAAGCTTCATCCAATCCGGCTCCGTGCTCAACACATCGGCCCCAGGCGTAGATATCGTCAAAGTCGTCTACGATCTCGGTGCCCATGCCGATGGCATAGCAATCTGGGAAATCAATAGCAGCACAGGCACGCATTCTAATTTCCTAGTTGGAAACCACTACTCTACCGAAACATGGAGTGGCTTATCCGTTGGAAGCAGCAATTCTTTCAATTTTAGCGGGCTTGATATTGATCTAATCCAAACAGTAACACCACCAAGCGTAACCGGTTCCATACTTGGCGGTCCGAGCAGCCTAGCTAATGCGAGTGTTTCTGTGTTTTTTAGTGACAATTCTTGGGGTTCTGCAGACTTGGTGCAACAATCATGGCAAGCCGACCAAAACCTTTTGATTAGCGCTGTTCCAGAACCAGAAACCTACGCAATGTTGCTAGCAGGCTTAGGTTTAGTCGGTTTCATGGCTCGCCGTAGAAAGGAAAAAGGCATCTAATTTAACTGCCTTAACTCTTGCAACCCCTCGCAGCTTTGCTGCGGGCAAGGTGCAGCCTAGAACACAAGAAAAAAAAGAAAAAAGTGATCTAGGTCCTTTAGCATTTAAAATTCCCTATATCCCACTATTGGCTTAACCCTGAACAACTAAATTACACTGCTCCAAATCCCTACTATTCCTTTACACCAATCCATAAGTTGGAATGAGAACACAAACCCCAAGGCTAAACTGAAAAAAGTAAAAGGGGTGGAATTCACCTTAAACAAGCCGTAAAAACGGCTCCGGCCTCTTTAAATCAACCAGAATCCCAGCCCATCTTTGTCAGAACCCTCACAAGAATCAAGTATTTTCTAATTATTTTGTATTTTTCAGATTTTAAGCTATTGATTTTTATGGGGCTGATTTTTTGTAAGTCCAATGTAGTGCCATAATCGTTACGATTGGTATTGACGTCACCTCTCGATTATAGTAGGGTGATGTTTATGTATATCAGACAAACTACTACCCGCTCCAAGAGAGACGGCAACAGTTACCAATCGCATCGACTCGTTGAGTCTTGTCGTGTTGGCAACAAAGTCAAACAACACACTCTACTGAATCTGGGGACTGAGTTTTCTATTCCACGAGACAGTTGGCCCGAGCTGATTAACCGTATTGAATCGATATTGCACCATCAACAGTGTTTGCTGGTGGTTGACGAAATAATCGAAGCGGAAGCGCAACGCATTGTTTCAAAATTACTTCAGCGAAAGAAAGAATATGCGCCCATTGCAGAGGATGAGCCGGTAGCAGATTATTGTACGGTTGATATCGATAGCGTACAAAGCTCGGAGTTACGTAGTGTTGGCATAGAGCACATGGCTTACGATGCGTTGCAATCTTTGCAGTTGGATAGCCAGCTAACATTGCTGGGCCTGAATCGTGCGGAGGTGATGGCGGCGATAGGTAGCATTATTGGCAGAATGGCGGCACCTGGCAGTGAACTGTCAACCCATCGCTGGTTACAGCGGGAAAGCGGCTTAGGTGAGTTAATTGATTACGATTTCAGCCAATGCAGTTTAAGTCGCCTTTATCGTGCTTCTGACCAGCTTCTGAAGCACCGTGATTCGCTGGAAACACATTTGTTTGAGCGCGAGCGTACGTTATTTAATCTGGATTGCACCATCACACTGTATGATTTAACCAATACCTTCTTTGAAGGCAGCGGCAAATATAATGATCAAGCTGCTCGTGGTCGTTCCAAAGAGAAGCGCAGTGACTGTCCGTTAGTTACCCTCGGTCTGGTATTGGACAGCAGCGGTTTTCCACGCTGCAGTAAAGTATTTGCGGGCAATGCCAGTGAGCCGGGCACACTCCAAGAAATGGTTTCTTCCTTAGGTGGCGCCGAAGTCAATCCATTGATTGTGATGGATGCGGGTATTGCAACAGAGGCAAATCTTCAATGGTTGAAAGAACGCAACTATCGTTACCTAGTTGTCAGCCGAAAGCGTCATATTGAGTGGGATGAGGAGCGCTCGCAGATTGTGCGTACGCAAGGCACGAATGAGGTTCGGATTTACAGCAAAAACAGCACAGACGGTGAGGAAGTTGAATTGTATTGTCGTTCCAGCAGCCGTGCTGAAAAAGAGGTGGCGATGGATTCCCAGTTTCAGCAGCGCTTTGAGGAACAGATACGCGCTTTGGCAGACGGTCTGACTAAAAAGGGATGCACCAAGCAGTATGACAAGGTATTGCAACGTGTTGGCCGCTTACAAGAGAAATATGCACGTGTCGCGCAGTATTACACCATTGAGGTAGACAAAGATCCAGATAGCAACCTTGCGACCAAACTACGTTTTGAGCGCACAAACGTTAAAGCAAAGGAATATGCTGGCGTTTACTGTTTGCGCAGCAATATCATGAACTGGGAGCCTGACAAGCTTTGGCGCACATATATTATGCTGACTGATCTTGAAGCCGTGTTTCGCAGCCTGAAATCAGAGCTGGGCATGCGCCCTGTTTACCACCAAACGACCCAACGTGTAGAAGGTCATTTGTGGATCACATTGCTGGCCTATCACCTGGTGCATCATATTCGTTTGCGACTGAAGGACCACGACATCCATGACAGTTGGGACACCCTACGTCAGCGCATGCACAGTCATATGCGTGTCACAACAACGATGCGAACTAAGGATAATAAAACAGCGCACGTCAGAAAAGCTGCGCGGCCTGAGCCATGGCAGCAGGTGATCTATAAGATACTCAATCTATCTCATAATCCCGGAGGAACACAGAAAACAATCATCCCCGATAAAAATTAAAATTTGTAGTGCCAACGGGTATTGTTGATTGAGAGTAACTTATTGACGTAGGGGGAAAGTTTTATTGGGGGTGACAAAGATGGGCTAAGTTGCATCTGACTAGTCCAACAATCGCCGGTTACTAGAGCCGGTTGGGAATATTCCGTCGGCAGAATTAATAATACTATATTATCCCCATTAGAAGGAATTAACTCAAACAGCTTGACTCAAACAAAAAAGTCTCTGGAAAAGCCGAGCCAATTCATTTGGGAAAAATGAAGTTTTTGACTCCGATTACGTTCTGGCGCACAATAATATTGTCAGACTATACTGTGATCTGATTATTTTTCTTCACTTATATTCATGAGTAGGCACTCAGTATTTATTTGTCTTGTTCTGCATCAATGCATCGCGAACACGATAGAAAAAAGGTATTATTCCCTTAACACCAAATAAAGTAATATGGTGCATAGAAAAGTTTGCCCAATCCAACCACTTAAGCCGAAA
>JAJFKK010000109.1 GCA_021773245.1 Gammaproteobacteria bacterium
AAATGTAAATCATCAGTGATATCGGTTTCTTCTAAAATAAATAATGCAAATGTTTCGGTGTTTGTTTTTGGCAAAAAGGCTTCATCTCCAACAGCACTGATATCGCGATAGCCAAATTGCGAGCCAATAACACCATTGAACTGCCCGATTTGTGCATGTTGTATTTCTAACCGACCATCTAATTGTTCATTATTAAATACTGTTCCCGGAGTAGCCGCATTCTCAAACTCAGTATGTTGGTATTCGTTATAAGCTCCCTGAATACTAATTGCTTTAATACCATTAAAAGGATTGTTGATTTTAGCAGAAAGATTGATGCGATCTTGTTGTGCATCTATAAAAGGTAACTCACTTGGATCATCAGGGTTGATTGGTACTCCATGAGTAGAGTTAAATCTTCCATATGACATACCAACAAAGCCCCAAGTATCTACGAAAGAAGTGCCAAAGTTATAATTCTCACTATTGTAAAAACTATTATCGATCTGCCCGTTTTTCGCAGAATAATTTTTGGCGTCTCGTTTTGTTCCATCTAAATGAAAGCTCAGTTTTTCAAAACCGCCTTCTGATTGAAACGAAAATAATTTCTCCAGTGAATTGCTGTTATAACTCGAATAAATATTTGCATCGAATTCAGGTACAAATTCAGGAATACGATTTGTAACGACATTAACTAAACCACCAGATGCTTCACTACCATAAAGTAATGTAGCGGGTCCTCTGAAGATTTCAATCTGTTCAGCTTGAATAGGATCTATCGTAACAGCATGATCGGCACTAATAGTAGACACATCCAATGAGCCAATACCATTCTCCAATACTTGTACTCGCGAACCGCCTAGGCCACGAATAACCGGACGGCTTGCAAGTGGGCTGAAACGGTTAGTTGTAACACCAGGGATATTGGAAAGTGTTTCACCGATAGTTGAAGACTGTTTTTCCGTAAGTGCATCATTATTTAAGACGTGTATCGGTTGAGCAACATGTTCGATGCTTTGTAATCCAATTGGTCTTGCTGTAACAGTAACTTCATCGAGAGCTGTAGCTTCTTCAGCATAACTATGTTGTAGCATAGATAAAGGGATAATTACCCCGATATAAAATAATTTCATTTTGAATTCCTCAATTAACAAATGGACTGGCTTCAAAGGTGAGCCAGTTAATTACACAAATTGTTATGCGAGGGAAGTTGGCGGACTACGAATGTTATAAAGAGAAGGTTCTGTTGAGTAATATGTACATGGGATGGAAGTAATTTTTGCATAGCTACCAGAATTAAACCCTACAGGATTCGATGTAGCTGCAATGAGATTTTTGGATTCAGTTTCGTGTAGACAGATTAAACATTGTTCTATGTCTTCGTCTACTAATTGATGTTCGACGGCATGCGCTATCGTCGCGAATTGTGACAATACCAGAAATAGGATCAGTGGTTTAATGACGTATTTCTTGAACATTTATAGTTTTACATACGGATAGTTAATGTTACATTATAACATAACATATTTATTGTCAATTTAGATTCGCTATGAAAAAAAATAAGGTTATTAGTCCGTTTAAGCCAGCAGCTCATAAGCATCAGGAATGCTTGCAAGCGGCTATTAAAGCCGCAAAGACACATTGTGAAGACATGGGGTTACGTTTGACTCCGCTTAGACAGCGTGTCTTGGAATTGGTCTGGCAGAATCACGAACCAGTAAAAGCTTATGATGTTCTTGATGAGTTAAAACAAGGCCATTCATCTTCAGCGCCGCCGACGGTTTATCGTGCTTTGGATTTTCTTCAGGATCAAGGCTTGGTTCATAAGATTGAATCATTAAATGCTTATGTTGGTTGCGGGAATCCGAAAGAATTACATTCTGGGCAATTCTTTATCTGTCACGATTGTGGTTCTGTTGCCGAACTTGATGACGCAGATATCAGCGGCTTAATACAGAAAAAAGCGAACCGTTTTGGTTTCAAAATCGATAATGAAATGGTTGAGATAAAAGGCCATTGTCAGGAATGCCTTGAGTCAGGAATATGAAAAAAATGATTCTTCTGAAAGGGATTTTCCTGATAGTTGTTCTGCATATGAGCATAGCAACAAATGTTTACGCAGAAAATAAAATTAAGGCCTTTGTTAGTATTTTACCGCAACAATATTTTGTGGAACGTGTGGGTGGTGAATTTGTAGACGTCAATGTTATGGTTGGGCCGGGTCAAAATCCAGCGACCTATGAACCAACCCCTCATCAAATGGCGGCATTAGCAGATGCCGATATTTATTTTAGTATTAGTGTTCCTTTTGAAAAAGCATGGCTAAATAAAATAAAGAAAAGTAACCCTATGCTTATTGTGATCGAATGCTGTGAATCTATTTCAGATCTAGATGGGCATACTCATCATGATGAACATACTGACCCACATGTTTGGACTAGTCCGAAGAAAGTAGTTCAGCTAGTGTCGTTAATTAAAGAGTCTCTAGTTAATATTAGCAATATCAATAGTCTTGCTTTTGAAAAGTCAGCGAATAGTTTTATAAGTGATTTACATAAGCTTGATGAGTTTATTAAATCTAAATTATCTTTATTGAAACATAGAAGTTTTATTGTATCTCATCCTTCATGGAGTTACTTTGCGCATGCTTATGATTTAAAGCAAATACCCATCGAGAAAGAGGGTAAAGAAATTCAGGCTAGGTCGATGGTTAATTTAATTAAACTTGCCAAAGAAAAAAATATTAAGGCCGTGTTTGTGCAACGCCAATTTAACGATAAAGCTGCAAATATAATTGCCAAAGAAATAAATGCGACTGTTTATGAACTTGACCCCCTAGCTTTTAATTATATTGAAAACATGAATGATGTTACTGATAAAATAATGAAAGGGCTTAATTATGAGTAATGTTGTTATAGATATAGACAATGTTAGTTTTAATTATGGTCCTGTACCTGTTCTTGAAAATATATCATTGAAAATTAATGAAGATGAATTCATAGGGATTATTGGCCCGAATGCTAGTGGTAAAAGTACCTTACTTAAATTAATACTTGGTTTAATAAAACCAGATAATGGAACGATTGAAAAATATAATCAAACTTGTCAGCATCAGCGTAATCACATAGGTTACGTTCCTCAGCATATAAATTTTTCTCGTGACTTTCCTGTCACCGTTGAAGAAGTTGTTTTGATGGGGCATGTCACATCTACATCACTATTTTTTAAATTTAGTAAAAATGAAATTACTAGTGCAAAACAGGCAATGCAAGCGTTGGAAATAGATAATATTGCTAAAAGACAAATTGGCTCATTATCCGGCGGACAATTGCAACGAGTATTAATTGCACGAGCATTAGTTTGCCAACCAAATATATTGATATTGGATGAGCCAACGTCAAATATTGATATGCGTGTTGAAGAAGATATTTTTGCGTTACTGAAGAATTATAGTGAACATATGACCATTATTGTTGTTTCACACGATATCGCTTTTATATCAGGTTATGTCGATCGCGTTGCCTGTTTAAATCGTACTCTTGTCTGTCATGATACTGAATCAATCAGCGGTAAAATGATTGAAGAGTTATATGATGCTCCCGTTAAAATGATCCATCATCATCACTAGTTACTATGACTGAATTTTTTACTGCATTAAGTGAATATACGTTTTTACAAAACGCAATTATTGCATGTCTTTTAGCTAGTGTGAGCTGTGGCGTTATTGGTAGTTACGTTGTTGTTAAAAAAATTAGTTTTTTAACAGGTGGTATCGCTCATTCAGTATTAGCTGGTATGGGAATGGCTTATTTTTATAATGTTTCACCAATCTTAGGCGCAATCATAGCAGCACTTGTGTCAAGCATATTAATTGGCTGGATTAATCTTCGTTGGAAAGAGCACGAGGATGTTCTTATTGCGGCATTTTGGTCGGCGGGAATGGCGATAGGGATTTTGTTTCTATCTCGTACACCGGGCTATAACGTAGACTTAATGAGTTATCTATTTGGCAATATATTATTGATTACAGAGAGTGATTTATTGTTAATGCTGGTACTAGATGTTGTTGTCTTTAGTATTGTTATGGTTTGCTATAAACATTTTCTCGTTAGCGTTTTTGATGAAGAATTTGCAAAGTTACATGGAATTAATACTGAGTTTTTTTATATTCTTCTTTTATGCCTAATATCAATAACGATAGTTATATTGATTCAGTTAGTTGGCTTAATCCTGGTTATTGCGCTGCTAACGTTGCCGGCTGCTATTGCTAATCAGTACGTGACGTCCTTGTATAAAATGTTTTTTCTTTCAGCAATAGTTTGCGCCGTCATAAGTATTGGCGGTGTTGCAATATCCTATGAACCTGATTTGCCGACAGGGTCGGTTATTGTGTTATTAGCGTGCGCTTCTTACTTTATCTCAGTTTTTATAAAACAATTTATTAATAACAGATCATCTGGTTAAAGCAATAATGGCGATTATTTATTTCGTCTTGATTTAGTAGCATTTGCAAGTGTATCAAGAAGCTCAATGGTGCTATCCCAACCTATGCAAGCATCCGTAATACTTTGTCCATAAACTAATTCTTGGCCGGGTTTAACATCTTGTCTGCCTGCAACAAGATGACTTTCTATCATCGTGCCGACAATTCGTTTATCGCCATTTGTTATTTGTTCTGCGACGGCATTACAAACGCCGGCTTGCAGATCATGCTGTTTTTTACTGTTTGCATGGCTTAAATCAATCATTATAGTTGCTGGTAAGTTTGCTGCTTCCAATTCCTTTGAAACTCTATCTATATTTTCTGCGTCATAATTTGGTTCTTTGCCACCACGTAGAATGATATGACTATCCGGGTTTCCCGTTGTAGAGAAAATAGCCGCATTTCCTTCTTTAGTAACAGAAAGAAAATTATGCGGACGTATTGCTGCTCCAATTGCATCGACAGCTATTTTAGTTGTCCCGTATGTACCATTCTTGAAGCCTACCGGGCATGATAAACCTGATGCTAATTCACGGTGAACCTGACTTTCTGTTGTTCTTGCTCCGATTGCACCCCAACTGATCAAATCCGTTACATATTGCGGAGTAATAAGATCAAGATATTCTGTCGCTGCAGGAACGCCCATATTATTGAGATCAAGCAAAAGTTGTCTGGCTAAATGCAGGCCTTTGTTAATGTTGTAGCTGTCATCTAGATCAGGATCATTAATAAGACCTTTCCAACCTACTGTCGTCCGAGGTTTTTCAAAATAAACACGCATTATAATAAGTAGATCATCTGAATATTGGTCCATCAATGGTTTTAATTTTTCTGCATATTCTTTAGCTGCATTAATATCATGGATAGAACAAGGACCAGCAATTACGATTAAACGGTCATCCTGACCATGTAAAATGTCATGGATTGCGTTACGTGCGAGTGCTGTTGTTTTAGCCGCTTCTTCTGTTAATCGAATTTCTTCAGCAATTACTGCTGGTGATATGACCGGTTTAATGGAATCGATTCTTAAATCATCAGTTTTATAATTCATAGTGTTTGTATCTGTTATTGTTATTTTGTTGTTTAACCAGCAGGCCAGCTAAATTCACGTCCCGCAAGAATATGTATATGCAAATGAAAGACAGTTTGTCCTGCTTCTTCGCCATTATTTACGACGAGACGAAAAGCATCTGCATAACCTTGTTCCCGAGCAATTTCTCCAGCTTTGAGCAGAAGGTGGCCCAATAAAGATTGATCTGACTCAGTCGCATCAGCAATTTTCACGATTGGTTGCTTAGGAATCAGTAGAATATGTACTGGTGCTTGCGGGTTAATATCCCGAAATGCGAGACAAAGCTCATCTTCATAAACAATATCTGCCGGTATTTCACGGTCTATGATCTTACTGAATAATGTCTCTGTCATTGTTATTTATTCCTAAAAAATTAGAACAATCGGGAGCAGAGATTATAGCGTCTATTTACCGAGAATAAATAGCTTTACTGAAATCAAATTTTTACATCTGTTTAATAGATAGTTTAAAAATTACGGGTAGGATTTTCTCTTTCTCAAAAAAGGTATTTTTCGACCAAACATCGATTGCTGGTCAGGGGCATTTAAAACCAAATATTTGTCAAAATTTATCGTATTTAATTCATCTCTAATTTCATTCGTTACAATAGCAGGCAATGTAAAGTGGTACGCTTGGCGGATATCGAATTTCTTAATAAGTTCATGTTCAAGTATTTGATTCCGAGCTTTCTTAACTGCAAAAAGGATATTGCTTGAGACCAGGTTAGGTTGATCTAGATGAACAACATGACCACTTTTATGAGCTAAAAAGTGCTCTGATTGACTACCAATATTTTCTAAATCATTTTGTAAATTTGACCATTGTTGTTCGCGACGATTACCTAAATCGTTATGAGGCCATACACGTTTTCCACGGGTTATTATAATAACTGGGAAGGTGTAGGGTTTCTCACTACGCGCAGCAACTTGTTTTGCGCTAGTTTCCATAAAATCGGATTCATTCAAAAATGTAATTTTTGACTTCCATGTAGACATTAATCGAAAAGCCATACGTTTTTTTTCTGCTGGATAGTTCTCTGAAATGATTGGCTGTACCAGACGAACTTTCATCCTATTTTTATTTTTCTGAAACTGAGCATTTGGTTCTTCTCGTTTGAATTCTTCTGTATTAAATTGCTCCGGGTGTGATGCATCGATAAACACTAAGCCGGCAACGAGTTCCGGATATTCACTGGCAAAATAACGAATGTTATATCCACCAAAGGAATGTCCAACTAGCAAATAAGGACCAGGTATTTTTGCTTCAGTTAATAATACATTAAGCTCTCTTGCGATACGTGCTGTTGTTCTTGGCCCAGGACCCAACTCGCTCCAACCATATCCAGCGCGGTCATAACTACATACCCTGACGTCTTTCGATAAATTATTTTGTATCTTAAACCACTCTAAAGAAAAACCACCTATACCTGAATCGATAATGACAGAAGGCGACCCTTCTCCTGTACAATTAATGTGTAAACGATGTGTTCCAATATCGATTAATTTTCCCGGGTAGGGTTTATCTTTCGCTTCAACGTTGAGTGATAGAGAAGTAATGATGAGCAATAACAGTAGTAGCCTGAAATGATCAACATTCAGTTTTATTACTTTATATTCACTCATATCATGCTCCTTAATATTTTAATTCAGGAGGCTTATAACAGCCTCCTGAATAGAGGAGTGTCATAAGTATTAACGGCATAATTTTTACTATCTTAATAAACTGTGCCACTTTATTGGATATTGTATACATATAACATCCGATCAATACTTATTACAATTACTAAAATGCAATTGACATGCCATATATGGATTTTTGATTATCCATATAAATCATATAGATATCGTGTTTCCGAATTGAGTTTGCGAGTATTAATGCGCATGAATTGTGCGCCGCAATATAATATTGGTGCAATTAATTGATAAAATCGAGGTCTCAAAATTCATACTATAATTTCTGTTTTCCGAGATATGGATACATAATTTATAACATTTAATTGGTTTTTATTATATAGAATAACTTTGGATTTATTAAAATTAAGACATTATTAAAAGGCGATATAAATAATGAATAGACACTTTTATGTTTTATTGTTTCTTTTATGTGGCGTATTAATGTCATGTGAGTCTATAAGAACACCTATGCAAGTTAGTGAACATTTTTGGTTAGGCATTAAAACTAAAAATATTGCATTAGTAAAAAAATACAGTTTAGCTGACTCAATCGATGAGACTGAAGATTTATCAAGTTTAGAAAATGTAACAAGTATAAGTTTTGGTAAAATAATTATAGATGGTGACTATTCTGAAATTGAAACAACACTGACCGTTTCTGTAAATGAAAAAAAAGTCGATATTAAATTAAAGACATATTTAAAAAATAATAATGATGTTTGGAAAGTAGATTATCAAAAAACAGTATTGCAGCTCATCGTTAATCAGAATATGGCAGAAGTTTTTGGCGATATTGAAAAAATGACTGCAGAAGTAACCGAGCAAATTGAAGAATCAGTTAAAGAAATTAAGGAAAAGGTTGTACCCGAAATAAAATCAGAAATTGAAGATATTCAGGATAAGGTTTTACCGGAAATCAATTCTAAAATTGAGCAGGCAGAAGAAAAATTATTGGAGAAACTGCCAGAATTCAAGAATATTTTCGATAAATTCTTGCGAGAGTTGGAAAAGTCACTTGAAGAATTAATGCCTGTTGAGGAAGAAGCGAAAACGCAGGAAACCTGAGATATTTTGGATGAATTAACTTAATCAGAACTATACGGTATTTACAGTCCTGCTTATTTTCTTTACCCTAGACTTAGTTGTTAAGTCCAAATCAAAAGGGGAGTGGGCTATGTTAAAGGTAGTTTGGTTATTTTTATCTCTGGTTATTATTTCAATAAATACCCATGCGGTTGAACCTGTATTGGATCAGCAAGGACTATTCTATTTTAATATGACATTTGACACTGGTTCTTCTGTAAAACCTGAGCATGATTTTGGATTTAGATTTGATAGAACATTAACACAGCCTGGCGATACGATGATGCTGAATCAACTGGCGGATAAACCGGCGGTATTCAATCTAAAGTTAAATAAGAACGGTTTAAAAGCTTTTGAACTAAATGGCCTGGATTATTCTGAAGAATATTTTGTCGCTCGTGCTGATGGCGATACTGAAGTTGAAGCACAACCAAAAAAGAAAGTGGATATTCCAGTAGGCGTCATTATTGGTGTACTTATTGGTGCGATGGCAGTAGCTAGCGGATTTTAGAAAGACTAAAGCACATAATCTAATAATAAAAAAAGCCAGCGCATAATCTTATGCGCTGGCTTTTTTGTATGGTGGGCCCGGAGTGACTCGAACACTCGACCTGCCGATTATGAGTCGGATGCTCTAACCAACTGAGCTACGGGCCCTTCGACTTATGATTATAAATTAAAAATCAGGTGTCAAGAAAGGTCTTAAGCTCATCAGAACGAGAAGGGTGTCGAAGTTTACGCAAGGCTTTAGCTTCTATCTGACGAATACGTTCTCGAGTCACATCAAATTGTTTACCCACTTCTTCAAGTGTGTGATCGGTATTCATATCAATACCAAAACGCATTCTTAATACTTTTGCTTCACGAGGCGTTAAACCTTCCAATGCATCACGAGTCGTTCGGCGCAAGCCTTCAAATCCAGCTGAGTCACCAGGCGCTTGTATATTTGCATCTTCAATAAAGTCTCCTAGATGTGAGTCTTCGTCATCACCAATCGGTGTTTCCATTGAAATAGGTTCTTTTGCAATTTTTAATACTTTACGAACTTTTTCTTCCGGCATTTCCATACGTTCTGCCAATTCTTCTGGTGTAGGTTCGCGTCCCATTTCCTGAAGAACTTGTCTGGAAATACGATTAAGTTTATTAATCGTTTCAATCATATGCACAGGAATTCGAATGGTTCTGGCCTGATCCGCAATTGAACGAGTAATGGCTTGTCGAATCCACCATGTTGCATAGGTTGAAAACTTGTAACCACGACGATATTCAAACTTATCAACAGCTTTCATTAAACCGATATTGCCTTCCTGAATAAGATCAAGGAAAAGCAAACCACGGTTGGTGTATTTTTTTGCAATAGAAATAACAAGTCTTAAATTTGCTTCAACCATTTCTTTCTTAGCTCGACGAGCCTTAGCTTCGCCAATAGAAATGGTACGGTTGATTTCTTTAATTTCAGAAATATCCAACAATGCATCTTCAAAAATAAGTGCGAGTTTGCCCTGTACTTTTAGAATTTCTTCTTCGTGATCTTTAAGTTTTTCTGCATAAGGCGTTTTCTTTTTTATTGCTGCTTTAATCCACTTAAAGTTGATTTCGTTACCTGGAAAATCAGTAATAAATTCTTTGCGTGGCATTCTTGCTTCTTTTACACAAAGTTCCATAACGCGTCGTTCAGTAAAACGAATACGATCAATCAAGTCTCTTAAGTTATCGGTCAATAAGACGATAAATTTTGGAGCAAGTTTTAGCCCAAGAAACCAATCAGCTAGTTCTTTTTCGTGAACTTTTGTTTTGTTGTCATCTTTTCCGTAACGCTTAACAGATTTAATATATTTAAGATGAAGTTTTTCCAGTTTTTCAACGTGCTCTCTTACATCTTCAGCTGTCAATGCTGCTACTTCTTCCTCTTCTTCGTCGTCATCATCATCAGACTTTTCAACTTGTGTTGGGTTAATTACTGTTATGCCTTCATCCGGGTAATAAGAGGTGTCATTGAAACCAACGATACAATCACTTAGTTTCATTTCTTCTTTGACAATCATGTCGAAAGCTTGAAGTAGCGTTTTTACTGTGCCAGGGTAACTTGCTAATGCGCTAAGTACTTGGCCAATGCCTTCTTCAATACGTTTGGCAATTTTGATTTCGCCTTTGCGCGTTAATAGGTCAACAGTACCCATTTCACGCATGTACATCCTGACAGGATCAGTCGTACGACCAAATTCATTTTCCAGGCTTGCTAACGCAGCAGCAGCTTCAGCAGCTGCGTCTTCATCTGGTGCATTTGTATTATCAGTAATTTGCCCATCAAGGTCAGGTGGAGATTCGTATACAGTAATCCCCATATCATTAATCATATTAACGATATCTTCGATTTGTTCAGGCTCGACAATATCATTAGGAAGATGATCATTAACCTCAGCGTAGGTCAGGAAACCCTGCTCCTTACCTTTGGCAATCAGTACTTTCAGTAATGATTTATCGTCTTCTTTGACTGCGGGTTCTTTTTGTTCTGCTTGTTCCATAGATTGTGGCTCGAAAATTGCTATAATTAAATTAGTGTTTTTAGGTAAAAATATTGATTTTATAGTCTATAACTACTTGATTAATATAAAGACTTTTTACTGGGCTAAAACGATCAATACTAGCACATGGTGGGTGACTTCGCTAGGTCAATCCTCAGATCTTTCTTTACCAGCGCTCTGTTTCTTCTCAAGGATTGAGCGTAATTCATTTTTCTTTTCTTCAGATAATTCTTCCAGACTAGAAACATTTGCAAATTGGCGCAGTTTTGACTGGTTTGTTAATTCTATTAATTTCATTATTGCATCAAAGAAACTGTCACGAATTGCCTCATCAGAAAAGTCATCATCTCCATATTGAGATTCTGATGGTGCTAGCTCAATTAGTCTTTTTCGTATTTTTTCTCTATCGCGATAATTTTCAGTGATGCCTGCAATGGTCGTATTTGGATTACTTTGGATGTATTTAACTATTTCGGTTAAAAATTCAATGCCCCTGATATTTATTTCTAAAAGCTTTTCATCTAGTGAGCTTTCTAGAGCAAGGTCGGGCTTCCTTAGCAGTAATTTAATCGATTCAGTTAATAGGCTCTGTTGTCCATGATTATCCCTATTTATGTTACCAGTACGCGGCAATGGTTTATTTTCAATAACGCCTGTTTTTGTATATTCGTCTAATTGAGACATCAATTCTTCACTTGGTATTTTGCAGATACCGCTGAGTTTTCTAATCAATATTGATGTTAAAGCAGGTGCTTTAGATACAAGTTTACTTACAAATGGCAAAGTTGCTTTAGTCATCGATGCCTGACCTTCGGAGGAGTTGAGGTCAATTCCATCACTAATCGAATTAAATAGAAATTCTGATAAAGGCGTTTGTAGACTAATATCTAAAAAAGCATCTCTGCCTTTATCTCGAACAAAGCTATCTGGATCTGCTCCTTCAGGTAGGAACATGAAATAGACTTGTTTATCGTCTCTTAATAGAGGTAAGGAGTTTTCCAAACCACGCCACGCTGCCTTTATTCCTGCTTCATCACCATCAAAGCAAAAAACGATCTTATTTGTAACCTTAAACATCTTTTCAATATGCTCTGGGGTAGCAGCCGTACCCAGACTAGCAACGGCGTTTCTTATGCCGAACTGTGCCAGCGCAATTACATCCATATACCCTTCGACGACAAACAGGCAATCAACTTCTTTTAGTACTTTTCTGGCTTGATATAGACCATACAATTCGCGGCCTTTATGAAAAATAGGTGTTTCAGGAGAATTCAAATATTTTGGTTTTTCATCACCTAAAACTCGACCACCGAGACCAATGGCTCGGCCTCTCTGATCGCGAATCGGGAACGTGACACGATCACGAAAGCGATCATAATAACCACCTTGATCTTTTTCTATTACAGCACCAATATTTGCAAGTCGTTTAGAGGATTCGTCTGAGCGGCCTAATTCTTTCATCAGGCTATCCCAACCTGGTGGAGCAAATCCCAATTCATATTCTGCGGCTATCTCGCCACTG
The DNA here is from genome assembly GCA_021773245.1 of Gammaproteobacteria bacterium. Taxonomy (GTDB): domain Bacteria; phylum Pseudomonadota; class Gammaproteobacteria; order Eutrophobiales; family Eutrophobiaceae; genus UBA7359. The sequence goes on from JAJFKK010000109.1 coordinate 12,338, forward strand.
ATACCGCGATTTTTCAGGTATTCGATAGCTTTTTTTGAATCAGGATGTTGTCGTAATTGCCGAGAATAGAATTCTGTTACCAGTTCCATTAATTCGTACAGCTCAGTCGTTTTATTATTTGATTGTGATGCTTGGATCGCTTCACGCGGTATTTCCATTCCGGCGCGAGAAGCAAGATCTTCAATTGCTTCAACAAAACCCATGTGCAGGTATTCCATTAAGAAGCTGATAGCCGTGCCATTCGCACCACAACCAAAACAATGGTAGAACTGTTTTTGTTGGCTTACCGTAAAAGAAGGTGTTTTTTCTTCATGGAAAGGGCAGCAGGCTTGATGATTCTTTCCGCCTTTTTTGAGAGGCACGTACGCATCAATGATGTCGACGACATCAGTTCGAGAAAGTAATTCATCAATAAAATGTTGAGGGATTAATCCAGCCATGATTCTGAAATAGTATACTGCGAAAGAGACAGAAAATAGCGATTTTAGTCGCTGATAAAACGGGTAAATCTTGAAACAGGATCGTTGCTTATGAATTGAGTTTAGCTTTGATTAGTCCGCTAACCTTTCCCATGTCAGCACGACCTTGAAGTTCACCTTTTAAAATACCCATGACTTTACCCATATCTTTAATCGATTCAGCACCACTTGTAGAAATAGCATTATCGATAAAGGAGTTTATTTCATCTTCGGATAACTGAGCAGGTAAATATTCTTCAATAATTTTGAGTTCAAATTCTTCAATTTCTACCAAATCATTACGATTGGCTTCTTTAAATTGGGATATGGAATCGCGATGCTGCTTGGCCATCTTGTCGAGAATGACAATGGTTTGATCGTCATTTAGTTCGATGCGTTCATCGACTTCTTTTTGTTTGAATGCGGCCTGAATTAGACGAAGAGCTCCAAGTCGCTCTTTGTCTTTGCTGCGCATAGCAGCCTTCACATCGTCGCTAATTTTATTTTTGATACCAGCCATGGCTGATCAATAAAGAACTCTAAACGAGAATTAGAATGGACGTATACGGTGCAGGACGTTTCTTGATGCCTGCTTTTGTGAACGTTTGACTGCTGCTGCTGCTTTACGTTTACGGACTTGAGTTGGTTTTTCATAAAACTCACGACGATGAACGTCAGCCAGAGTACCTGCTTTTTCACAGGAACGCTTAAAGCGGCGCATTGCAATATCAAACGGTTCGTTGTCTCTTACCTTAACTGAGGGCATAGTACTTATTTCCTTAACTTCTTTACTTGGATTGAGAAAAGGCGGGTATTTTAGTGAGAATGGGTAAAATTGCAATGCAATTAACGAGAATAACAGTAAAAGAGTGAGATAAATGCAAGTTTTAGGAATAGAAACCTCGTGTGACGAGACAGGGATAGCAATATATGACCCAGATCGAGGGCTTCTTGCCCATAATCTATATAGTCAGATTGATTTACATAAAGAATACGGTGGCGTAGTACCGGAACTGGCCTCGCGCGACCATGTTAGACGCTTATTACCGCTTATTAAGAAGACCTTAGAAGAAGCAAAATCTGATTTAAAATCCCTTGATGCGATTGCCTATACAGCGGGACCCGGTTTAATGGGTGCGCTGCTAGTAGGTACAGCCATGGGTCGTAGTCTGGCGTATTCCTTATCGATTCCGGCTGTTGGTGTGCATCACATGGAAGCCCACTTACTGGCGCCGATGCTAGAAGAAGATGTACCGGAGTATCCTTTTCTTGCTTTACTGGTTTCAGGTGGGCATACACAACTAGTCCAAGTTGAGCAGCCCGGCTTGTACAATATTCTTGGCGAATCAGTTGATGATGCTGCCGGTGAAGCTTTTGATAAAACAGCTAAATTATTAGGACTTTCCTATCCAGGTGGACCAGCACTATCTGCTTTAGCTGAAAAAGGCGATAGTAATCGGTTCCGTTTTCCGCGACCAATGACGGATCGTCCCGGACTTGATTTCAGTTTTAGTGGTTTGAAAACCTTTGCATTAAATACTGTTAATTCGGAACCTGATGATGATCAAACCCGAGCTGATATTGCTAGAGCGTTTGTTGATGCTGTTGTTGATACGTTTATTATTAAATGTCGTCGAGCAATCAAGGAAACAGGGTTGAATCAACTTGTTGTTGCAGGTGGTGTTAGTGCTAATAAGCAATTACGAGCGGGCCTGAATGGATTGATGAAAGAGGTCAATGGAAAGGTGTACTTTCCTCGAGCTGAATTTTGCACCGATAACGGTGCCATGATTGCTTATGCCGGTTATTTAAGACTTAAGTCTGGTCAGACTGAGACACTGAATTTTCAAGCGAAACCTAGATGGCCTTTGGATGAAATGGAAACAGCTTATACCATGCATGATCTGTAATGAACGGCATGTTAAGTTTTTTTCTGACCAATTTTAGTTTCTGTACCGGCGATTAAATTTTTTATATTTGAACGATGTCGCCAGATTAACAGGGTCACCATAACAACATGGCAGGCCGTAAAATAAATGTTTTGCAAAATAAGCCACGAGTACAAAGGTGTTAATGCCGCAGCGACTAGAGCTGATAAAGAAGAATAACGAAATACTAATGCCGTAATTCCCCAGGTCGCGATATAAGCTAGTCCTAGTATCCAATGTGTTGCGAATAACACGCCAACTAAGGTAGCGACACCTTTTCCTCCTTTGAATTTAAAGAAGATGGGGAATAAATGACCGAAGAATGCCGCTAATCCACAAAGGGCAATGATCAATTCAGAGCTGCCTATGGCTTTAGCAAGTAACACCGGTACAACCCCTTTTAAGACATCGCCAGCCAAAGTCAGAATAGCAGCTTTTTTCCCGTGCAGGCGCATGACGTTAGTCGCACCGGGATTACCTGAGCCGCCAACGCGAGGATCAGATAGGCCAAATAGTCGGCAGATTAATATAGCCGAAGCGATAGAGCCAAGTAGATATGAGATCGTCACCAATCCGGTAGAAATTACATAGTTTGTAATATTGATCGTTTCCATAATTCTTTATCGATTATAAGCTCAGAACATATTTAGAGCAGAATTCTTGTTAAGTGCTTTTGTTTCAAAAAGGTATACTTATACGCGTGATATTTGTAAATGCATATTGAGAATAACTAAAAATACTTTAAAAGTAAGGCCACTATGGACATTATTTATCTTAGAGATCTTAGAATAGATACGATTATCGGTATATACGATTGGGAACGTCGTATGAAGCAGACCATTATTATTGATTTGGAAATGGGAACTGATATTCGTAAAGCAGCAGACAGCGATAATATTGAAGACACGCTAAATTATAAAGCCGTTGCCAAACGGTTAATGAGTTACGTAGGTGAAAGTGAGTTTGAATTAGTTGAAACACTTGCTGAAAAAATAGCTGAAATAATTATGACGGAATTTAGTGTGCCGTGGTTACGATTGTCATTAAACAAAAAAGGTGCTGTTCGAGGTGTCAGGGATGTCGGCGTTATCATTGAGCGTGGCAGTAAAGAATGACGCAAATTTATCTTGGAATTGGTAGTAATATTGATAGGCAAGAAAGCGTTCGAAATGGTTTAGCAGCACTTAAATCTTTATATGGTCAACTTCAGGTTTCACCTGTCTATGAAAGCAAAGCATTTGGGTTTGAGGGCGATGACTTTTTCAATTTAGTTGTTGGGTTCGAATCAGAGTTCGATATTGATAAAATTGAAATACAATTAAAAGAAATTGAACTTCAATCCGGTCGAAAGCGAAGTGACTCAAGCTATTTGCCAAGAACGTTAGATATCGATCTGTTGTTATATGGAGATTTGATCTGCGGCAAACATGAACTTCCTCGAATCGATATCATTAAATATGCTTTTGTATTGAAGCCGCTTTGCGATCTTGCTCCTGATCTTCTTCATCCTACTGAAAATAAGACTATAAGCGAATTATGGAAAAACTTTGATGCGTCTGGTCAAGAAATACATCAAGTTTTCGATTTATGATTAATATCATTTGTTTTGGTGATTCAATTACAGAAGGCGCTGAATTTCCTGTCAATGCCCGTTGGACCAGTTTGTTACAAAAGAAATTAGATGCAGTTAAACCGAATACTTTTCAAGTACATAATAAAGGTATTGGTGGAAACACTAGCGCACAGGGTTTTGATCGCTTTTGGTCCGATGTTTTGCCTTTATTGCCGGGTGTATTATTAATTCAATTTGGATTTAATGATGCGAACGTAAAAGATTTTTCAATTGTTCCACGTGTTGGCCAAGCTGAATTTGAAAAGAACCTTAAGGAATTTTATCGATTAGCAAAAGAGAAGAATAGTGTTCCGGTTTTTATTCTTAATCACAGTATTGGAGAGGTTGATGGTAAGCAGGGAAATGGAAAAACTTACAATGAAAATCTAGCACCTTATAATAATGCTATTCGTAGTATAGCGAACGAACTAAAGGCAGAATTAGTTGATATACCTTTACAGATGTCGATACGAGATATTGATGTTAACGATTTCGTTTCAGGAGATAAAATTCATTTATCACTAGAGGCTAATCATTTTTTTGCAGATATTATTTATACGGGATTGAATCAAATTGAACTATGACACACATTCTTTAATGAAAATTTTTTCTAAGACGGTAATAATAGGATTAACGCTAAATGGAGCCTTCCCAAAATGAATTTCAGCACATTTTTAAAAGTATTATTAATTCTTATAATAAGCTTAACAGTTGGATGCGATAAATATAAAACTAGAAAGAAAGTTAATAGTTTAGACAGTACTATAACTAGCTATGGTGTTGCATTACGATGGGCTGAACATAAATCACTTTATAGCTATTATATCTCACCTAATGGTACACAGCCTCCTGCAGATTTACAGAGACTGCAAGAAGTTAGTGTAACCAGTCTAGAAGTAATAGAAAAAACGATTAACGAAGATCAAACTAAAGCGAATGTAAAGTCTATTGTAAAATATTACATAAAAACAGAAGGCAATGTTAAAACGTTAAAGTTAGATCAGGAATGGTGGTATAACGAACTGGGCAAACAATGGTTAATCGACGGCGAGTTTCCATTGTTTGAATAGGATTATCGTTAATACAAGGTTCTACCGCCATCAATATTAAGGACTTGTCCCGTTATATAGTCAGCATCATTGATTAAAAATAGTACCGCTTTGCTAATGTCTTCCATACAACCTGTTTTTTTCATGGCGGTGTGTTCCAGTATTATCTTTTTTGAGTTCTCATCCATATTATCAGGCCAGGTTATTGCACCTGGAGATATTGCATTTACACGAATTTTGGGAGCCAATTCTTTTGCCAGAGATTGCGTTAGCATAATTAACCCAGCTTTTGACAAGCTATATATAGGATGATCTTTTAATGGTTTATTTGCATGAATATCAGCAATATTAATAATGCAGCCATTATTTTTACTAATTGATGACGCAGCAAGTTGGGAAAGAAACAGCGGTGCTTTCAAATTGGTATTTATTATTTCATTCCACTGAGCATCATTCAGTTTATTTATGGGTGTTGGATAGAAAGCCGAGGCATTGTTTATTAAAACATCGACCTTTCCTTTGAATTTAATTGAGTTATTAATTAATGATGAGTACGATTCTTGTTGTTCTAGGTTTGCTTGTACTGTAGTGGCAGAATCAGGTCTTATTTCATTTAGTTTTTTTACGAGTCTATGCGCTTCTTTATCGGAAGTATTATGATGAATAATGATATCCATTCCCGTTTCATGTAAATGTTCAGCGATAGTCGCGCCTATACGCTTTGCTGCACCAGTTATTAATACTGTTTTACTATCCACCAAGTTTTGACCAATTAATTGTTTTGAATGATTTTTAAAACAGAATAACATGGGAGCACAATGACACAATCGAAACAATTAAATATTAACCCTGCACTGCCTGTCCCTGAGAAAGAGGCATTGTTGCAAAGTAAAAAGTTGTTGCAACGCATTAAAGATGTCATAGAGGAACAGGACGGTGCGATTGGTTTTGATCAATATATGTCGATGGTTTTATATGAACCGGGATTGGGCTATTACAGTGGTGGTAGTCGTAAATTTGGTGCGGATGGTGATTTTGTAACAGCACCCGAGCTATCTTCATTGTTTTCTCAGTGTTTAGCATTTCAATGTGCACAGGTCCTCGTTGAACTAAATTCAAGTTCCATTCTAGAGCTAGGTGCTGGCACAGGCGTAATGGCTAGGGATTTGATGCTTGAATTAGAAAAACTGGCTTTACTACCTGAAGCCTATTTTATTCTTGAAGTCAGTGCTGATTTAAAACAGCGGCAGCAAGAACTTTTAAACGAATCTATTCCTCATCTGGTTGATCGTGTAGTTTGGTTGGATTCGTTACCTGAAAATAAATTTACTGGATTAATTTTAGCTAATGAAATTCTGGATGCTTTAGTCGTGAAACGATTTAAAAAAGTATCTGGCGGATTTAAGGAACTAAAAATTGGGCTAAAAGAAGATAATCTATTTTGGACCGAAGATGATGCAGATGGAGAATTAGGAAATAGATTAAAGCAGCTTGAAAAAGAGTTGTCATATTCCTTACCAGAAAATTATATTTCAGAAATTAATATAAATACTAAAAAGTGGCTTAGTGGCTTGGAAGCATCGTTACAACGTGGCGTTATGCTATTTATTGATTATGGTTACTCGGCAGCAGATTATTATCACCCAGATAGAAGTGACGGAAGTTTATTATGTCATTACCGACATCATGTACATTCAGATCCTTTTTTCTATCCCGGCCTTCAAGATATAACGACATCTGTTAATTTTACAGATGTTGCTGAGTGTGCAGATAGCTTAGGTTTGCATGTTCAAGGTTATACTAATCAAGCTTATTTTCTTTTTGGTTGTGGTTTGGAAAAACTACTTACTGATATTGCATCGCTGGATATCAAATCGCATACAGAGATTACACAACAAGTAAGAAAATTAACAATGCCAGAAGAGATGGGCGAACGTTTTAAAGTAATTGCTTTGACAAAAGACTTGGAGCCAGGTTTGATTGGGTTTTCAATAATGGATCAGCGTAACAGGCTTTGAAGATGCATATTCTCAAGCAAACAGCGATTGTCATTATTTTTTTAATTTTAAGTGCTTGTAATAAAGAAATTGTTAGAGAGAACAAGCCGGTGAGTGAAGGAACAGGTGTTTCTCAAATTGCAAAATCTGATATTGATAATGTACTGGATGTACATATTCAAGAATCTCAAAAATTGTTACGTGAATTAATGATTAAACTTTATAAACGTAATCCACGAGAACTAAAGAAATCGGAGCTTAA
>JAJFKK010000110.1 GCA_021773245.1 Gammaproteobacteria bacterium
TTACTAAATGGTGTGTATTTCTCATTTCATAATAATCGAATCTAAATACAGTTCAATGTTTCTGCCTGATAGTAGAATTTCATTAAACGCAAGATTATATTGATCTATATCAAATTGCATTGATTATAAAAATATAATCTAAACTCGGGTATTGCTATAGGTTTATCTATTGTTTGATTCGTTACCCAGGGATTTGATTCAATTAAGTTAAGTCATATTTCTTGTGGAAGGAAGCAGGCCACTGTTTTTGTGTTTCTGACAGAATGGCAGAACAATTATAATAATTACAGGTTTTTTATGCTGGATCGATCTGTTAACTAATTATCAGATAGTCAATGACATAATATTTTTTATGCATCTAAGACTAATTATGTAAGTAATATATTAATAACAGAGGTTATTGCTTACTCGATAAGTACATTTAATTAATTTTTTTCGTAAGCCTGCTTAGCCAGATTAATTATAAGAAGATATCAATTTTTAAAACCGTTATTCAAATTCTGTAAAAGCTTTCAGGAAATCACTATTTGTTCTTCTTCAGAGCATAGTTCACGTGCTGGGTTATCTCCATTTTAAAAATTTATGGCATAAAACTTGCGCACATTGTTAATGATGCTTTTTATTCAATTGTAATGATAAGTACTAAACTATAAATAAAAAATGTGTTTCATGGATAGGTTCTATATATGAGTAATGTCATGAATTAAGCATTTTAAATATCATGTAAGGGCATGAATATGTATAAGCCAAATATAAAAATACTTAATTTTTTATTTGTTCTTAGTTTAGTTGTAGCAAGCCAGGGTGGCTACGCAGCAAGTGTAAAGGAATTAAGCCAATTAAGCCTTGAACAGTTCAGTGAATTAGATGTTGTAGTGACATCAGTTTCACGTAAACCACAGAAGTTGTCAGACACTGCAGCTGCTGTGTTTGTGATATCTAATGAAGATATTAAACGTTCCGGGGCAACTAATATTCCTGAGGCATTGCGCATGGTGCCGGGTATTCAAGTTGCGCGTATCGATGCGAATAAGTGGGCCATATCTGCACGTGGTTTCAATGGTCGTTTTACTAATAAATTGCTGGTGCTGATAGACGGACGTACTGTCTACAATCCAATGTTCTCTGGTGTCTATTGGAATCGGCAAGATGTATTAATGGAGGATATTGATCGTATTGAGGTAATAAGGGGACCCGGTGCTACCTTATGGGGAGCCAACGCAGTTAATGGCGTCATTAATGTCATTAGCAAAAAAGCGCGTGATACACAGGGTTGGCAAATGACTGCGGGTGCGGGTACAGAGGAACAAGGATTTGGTTCTCTACGTTATGGCAACAAGCTTGGTGAGAATGCGGATGCAAGGGGTTATATCAAGTATATTGAAAGAGACCATGGTGTTAACAATGATAATACGAATGGTGTTGATGACTGGGATACAGTGCAGGGAGGTTTTCGTCTGGACTGGCAACCGTTGCAGTCGGATAGTTTTACACTACAAGGTGATTTACAGGATACAGGCGTAGGAACCGATCGTACTACCTCTTCGTTAACAGCGCCGTTTTCAACAACGCAAGCAAACGAGGTTGATATTAATGGCTGGAATATTCTGGGGCGTTGGAAACATAAATTTTCAGATGTTTCAGATATGGAATTGCAGCTTTATTATGATTCGCATGAAAGAGAACAGACAGAGTTAGTTAGCAATGGAACACTTGTCCAGTTATATGAAACATTCGATATGGATTTTCAGCATCGATTCGGATTGGGCAGTCGACAGGAAATTCTCTGGGGTCTCGGATACAGAAATATTAGTGATAAATTTCTCGGTGATTTTACCACTTCATTAAATCCCATACAGGATACAACCGAATTATTCAGTGCCTTCGTACAAGACGATATCAGTTTTGCCGATGGAAAGGTTCACCTGATCGTTGGCTCAAAATTTGAGCACAATGCTTTTACAGGTATTGAGATACAACCTAACATTAGAATGAACTGGAATGTCACAGAAAAATATTCCCTGTGGTCATCAATATCTCGTGCAGTAAGAACTCCGGGTCGCTCAACCGATATTAGGATAAATCAAAGTGTCACTGCCGGGACACCGCCGAGACTGGTTTCAATCTTTGGAAACCCGGATATTCATTCAGAAAAAGTAACGGCCCTTGAACTGGGATTGCGTGGTCAACCCGACAATAATTTGAAATACGATTTTGCAGCTTTTTATAATATCTACAATGACCTCCGCACTTTTGAACGAGGTACGGCGTCCGTTTTAACAACACCCGTTACACATGTGTTGATCCCTATTACTTCACAAACATTTATGACTGCTGAAACTTATGGTCTGGAAATGTCACTAGAGTGGATAGCAACAGAGAGATGGAAGTTGAATCTGGCCTATAGTTTTCTGGAGATGCAGTTACATAAAGAAAGTATCAGTACTGCTGCTACTGCTGAAAGTGCTGAGGGTGAAAGTCCAGAACATCAAATTTCATTACGGTCATCATTTGATATTACAAATAATCTTTTTTTCGATACATGGGTTCGCTATGTTGATGAGTTACCAACTCAAAAGATGAATGCTTATATAACAATGGATACCCGTCTTGCCTGGAAGCCAGTTAAGGGAATGGAGTTGTCCGTTGTTGGACAAAACTTGCTCAATGATAGCCAGTTACAGTTCATGCCGGAAATACTCGATATTACATCTACTCAAGCGCAAAGGAGTGTTTATTTAAAACTGCAATGGCAGTTTTAATGATGGATAGATAAATACTTTTTATGAAACAGATAAATAAAAAATTATTTGCATTGCTATTGGGAACGATTTTTACGTTCCCAGTATATGCAGATAAGCATGAAGCTATGGATCGGCAAGGACAGTTTATGGCTGTTTATTTATTTCATTTTGCTAATTTCATTGAGTGGCCAGATTCAGCGTTTAACAATATTGATAGTTTTAATATTTGTATTAATGGAAAAACTGAAATTAATAAATATATATCAGATATTGAAGAAGAAACAGTAAAAGGCAGGAAAATAAAAATACTAAAAAATATATCCAGCGATGGAATAAAAAACTGTCAAATATTATTTGTTAGCCGAAATGGTTACAAACGAAACAAAATAGAAAAGCATTTGTTTGAAAAAAATATTTTATTGGTTAGTGATCAAGAAAGTTTTATTGCTGAAGGTGGTGTCATTCAATACTATATTGAAAACAATAAACTGCGCTTGAAAATAAATAATGATCTTGCAGAACGTATGGGATTGAAAATCAGCTCAAAGTTACTGCGTATTGCTAAAGTCGTGGGGGGGCAATAATGAAATTATTCTCCACATATTCAATAAAGCGAAAACTCGCTTCGATTATTACTTCCACGACGGCGCTTGCCTTATTAATTGCGATAGCGGCTTTTTTAATTCATGACCTATTGACAAAGAAAGCGGAGCTAGAAAACGATCTTAATATCGAAGCAAAAATAATTGGCGATAGTATTTCTACAGCAATCTTGTTCAATGACCATGATGCAGGCAATGAAATTTTAAGTTCTTTAAGACATGATCCATCCATCGTGGCTGCCGAGATCACTCTAGGCAATGGTGAACTTTTTGTTCATTATCATAATTCTAAATACAGTGAAAAATATATTGAAGATATCCACAGAAGAAAGGTCAATAAAGATTTAATCGAAGTAAGACTTCCTGTTGAGTACAACAAAAAGACAATAGGCGAGGTATTAGTATCAGCAAGTAAAAAAGAAATAATAAACAGATTTCTATTTTTTGTTGTTATCTCCTTAATTGTCATGCTTGTTTCACTAGGCTTGGCAGTTATTCTATCAGGACGCATGCAACGTCTTATCTATATCCCAATACAACACCTTGCTGATATAGCTAATCGGGTTAGTGAAGAAAAAGATTATAAAGTCAGAGCTGAGGTCTTTGATGATGATGAACTTGGAGAACTCACTAAAGATTTTAATGAAATGTTAGATCACATTCAGGAAAGGGATGAAAACCTGGAGTCACTTGTCGAGGAAAGAACCACTGAAGTTAAGAATAGAAATGAAAAACTTAAGCTGGAAATTACCGAGAGAATAAATATACAAGATAAACTGGAAGATAGTGAGATGCGCTTTAAAAGTGCATTTCATAGTGCAGCTATCGGTATGGCACTGGTTAAAAAAGATCATAGTATTAGTCAGGTTAATCAGGCATTTTGTAATATGTTGGGATACACACAGGAAGAGATCGTTGGAACCTTTTTCAAGAAATTAACATTTATAGATGATATTAACTTGAGCGTAGAACAGCATTTTAAACTGGTTCAGGGAGAGCTGTCTCATTACCAGTTGGAAAAAAGATATATACATAAGTCAGGGAAAATTATTTGGGGTCTTCTGGATGTTTCTTCCGTACGCGATATAAATAATGACTTTCAATATGCGATAGCACAAGTGCAGGATTTTACCGAAGCGCATAATCTTTCAGATAAGTTGTCTTATCAGGCCAGTCATGATTCGCTTACTGATCTGGTAAATAGAAGAGAGTTTGAGAGACGTCTTGTTCGTGTAATGGATGATGTAGAAGAAGAAAAGTCTGAGCATGCTTTGTTATATATAGATTTAGATCAATTTAAAATTGTAAATGATACTTGTGGGCACACTGCAGGTGATGAGCTATTACATCAATTAGCAAACCTTATGCAAGAAAAAATAAGGCAACGTGATACCTTGGCAAGACTGGGTGGTGATGAGTTCGGTGTGTTAATGGAACACTGTAATATGGAACAAGCAATGCGTGTTGCAGATGTTATTCGTGAAGCAGTAGAAGAATTTCGTTTTGTTTGGGGAGAGCAAACGTTTAGTGTCGGCGCAAGTATAGGTGTTACACCAATTAATATGTCATCAATTGATATTACAGAGGTTATGAGACAGGCAGATGCCGCTTGCTATGCTGCCAAAGAGTCCGGGCGTAACCGTGTTCATGTCTACCATGAAAAAGATACTTCATTGGCAAAACGATATGGGGAAATGCAATGGGTTACACGAATAAATAATGCGCTTGAAGAAAACCGTTTTCAATTATATGCGCAACCAATAATGCGTATTGAAGATTCTGATACCACTCACTATGAATTACTATTAAGAATGGAGGATGAATCAGGTGCGATTATTCCACCGGGAGCCTTCTTACCATCTGCCGAACGATACAATATGATAACGAAACTCGATCGTTGGGTTTTAAATTCTGCTTTTCGGTGGATGACTGATGTGCCGGAATCAAGAAAATTTTTATCATTTTGTTCAATAAATGTATCCGGAAACAGCCTGGGTGATGATCAGTTTAAATCGTATGTAATAAATAAATTGCAAGAAACGAAAATAGATACAAGTAAAATTTGTTTCGAGATTACTGAAACGGCAGCTATAGCAAATCTAAACAATGCAATGGACTTTATTGTTACGCTTAGGGACATGGGCTGTTTGTTTGCGCTTGATGATTTCGGTAGTGGTGTTTCTTCATTTGCTTATTTGAAAAACCTACCAGTAGATTATTTAAAGATCGACGGAATGTTTGTTAAAGATATCGTTGATGACCCTATTGATTTTGCAATGGTTAAATCAATTAATGAAATAGGTCATGTTATGGGTAAAAAAACCATAGCTGAGTTTGTTGAAAATGATGCAATATTAGAGAGACTAAGGGATATTGGGGTCGACTATGCCCAAGGCTATGGTATTGGTATGCCTGCACCATTAGAATTTGTATCCTCAATTAATGTAAAAAAAGTTTTATAAAAATAGTCTTGAAATTAAGTACATTATAAATATGATGTGTTTCCTGATATTTAGCCCAATGTAGACTCATATGTTTTGTCGGAATACATCTTTGGTATTCCATTTCTCTTGATGAAGATCAATAAATACCTAATTAATAGAAAAACAAAAAAGCATTTTTATATCAATCGGTTATAATAAATAAATAGGTGAAAGTGCGTAGTTCCAACATTTGATACTTCTGACAAAATCCTTAGTGAAGTCTGCTACTTTAGTAGATATAAGCGAAAGCTGCCGAATTTATACATATCTATAGGATAGGGTTGAAAATTATTGAAGTCTTGTTGATTAATTACTCATTTTTTTAAGGTTTTCAGTGCTTGGTATGAATCTTGTTTGTATAATAAACTTCAAAATAACGGTTTAAAGATTAAAGCGAATAAATGCTAGATAATTACTTTCCAATACTTGTATTTGTCATCATGGGTTTGACAATGGGTATAGTCCTTTTAGGTTTAGGCTTAGGTCTAGGCAAAATTATGGGGCATGCCAGATCTGACAAAGCAAAAGAATCTCCCTTTGAATGTGGCTTTGAGGCATTTGAAGATGCGCGTATGAAGTTTGATGTACGATATTATCTTGTCGCCATTTTGTTTATTATTTTTGACTTAGAAATTGCCTTCTTGTTTCCTTGGGCTGTCGCGCTTGAACACGTTGGTATGGCTGGCTTTTGGGCGATGATGATATTTTTAGGTGTTCTCGTAGTTGGCTTTATTTATGAATGGCGCAAGGGCGCTCTTGAATGGGAATAAGGATTAATGGGCGCTGAAGAAAAAATTCACGAACAGGGTATTGTTACTACCAATATTGATAATTTAATTAATTGGGCAAGAACAGGGTCAATGTGGCCAATGACATTTGGACTTGCTTGTTGTGCTGTCGAAATGATGCAAGCAGGAGCCGCACGATACGATCTGGATCGTTTTGGTATTGTTTTTCGTCCGAGCCCAAGACAATCTGATGTGATGATTGTCGCAGGAACGCTAGTTAACAAAATGGCTCCAGCATTACGAAAAGTTTATGACCAGATGGCTGAGCCACGATGGGTGATCTCGATGGGATCCTGTGCGAATGGCGGCGGTTATTACCATTATTCTTATTCTGTAGTCAGGGGATGTGATCGAATTGTTCCGGTTGATGTTTATGTGCCTGGCTGTCCGCCTACGGCAGAAGCCTTGTTGTTTGGGATAATACAGTTACAAAAGAAGATAAAACGAACTAATACAATAGCAAGATAAATCACCATTAATAATAAAAGGTACGATGGAATCTACCGCCATTCTTAAGACAAAATTAGAAGCACAATTCAGTAATGAATCAGTTGCTTGTGTGCTTGAATATGATCAAGTCACGATGGAGTTGCCTGCTGAGCACTTATTGTCAGTGTGCGCAGTCCTACGTGATGATGAGCAATTTTCTTTTACACAATTATCTGATCTATGCGGCGTTGATTACTCTACATATGGTCAGGTTGATTGGGCTACACAAGAAACAACCTCAACTGGATTTAGTCGCGGTCGTGAATCATTGAATAAGACTGAGTCAGACGAAAGTAAGCGATTTGCCGTCGTTTATCATTTGTTATCCATAAAAAATAATATCCGTTTACGGCTACGTTGTTTCGTATCAGACGAGCCGCCACGCATAGCATCAGTAACGGAGATCTGGAATTCAGCGAATTGGTTTGAACGTGAAGCATTCGATTTATTTGGCATACTTTTCGAAGGACATCCTGATTTGCGACGCATACTCACCGACTATGGTTTTATTGGACACCCTTTCCGCAAAGATTTTCCATTAGAAGGGAATGTTGAAGTGCGTTATGACGCTGAAAAAGAGCGCGTTGTCTATGAACCGGTGACAATCACTAATCGTGTTTTAGTGCCTCGTGTTATTCGTGAAGATAATCGTTTTGTAAATCCGGAAGAGGAGCAAAGCGATGCCTGATATTCGTAATATGACAATGAATTTCGGTCCGCAACATCCTGCCGCGCATGGTGTTCTAAGACTCATTCTTGAAATGGATGGCGAAGTGATTGAACGCGCTGATCCGCATATTGGACTGTTACATCGAGGAACGGAGAAGTTGGCTGAAAGTAAACCATTTAACCAGAGTATAGGTTACATGGATCGACTCGATTACGTTTCTATGATGTGCAATGAACATGCTTATGTCATGGCCATAGAAAAATTACTCGGTGTTACGCCACCTGTACGTGCACAGTATATTCGAGTTATGTTTGATGAAATTACACGCGTTCTGAATCACCTTATGTGGTTAGGAACTCATGGTCTAGATATCGGCGCCATGACGATGTTTCTATATTGTTTTCGTGAACGTGAAGACTTGATGGATTGCTATGAAGCGGTATCGGGTACACGCATGCATGCAACTTATTATCGTCCTGGTGGTGTCTACCGTGATTTACCTTCGATTATGCCAAAGTATGAAGCATCAAAATGGCATAAGCAGGAAGAAGTGGACCGCATGAATGAAAATAGACAAGGCTCATTACTGGATTTCATTGAAAATTTTACTGAGCGCTTCCCTGGACATATTGATGAATACGAAACTTTATTGACTGATAATCGTATTTGGAAACAAAGAACCGTTGGTATTGGCGTAGTCACTCCTGAACGTGCGCTACAACTCGGGTTTACTGGGCCAATGTTACGCGGTTCGGGTGTTGAATGGGATTTAAGAAAAAAACAACCTTATGAAGTATATGACCAACTAGATTTTGATATTCCTGTTGGTAGTACTGGTGATTGCTATGATCGCTATCTGGTTCGCGTTGAAGAAATGCGTCAGTCGAATCGAATTATTAAACAATGTGTTGATTGGTTAAGAGAAAATCCTGGACCGGTAATACTGGATGATCACAAATTAACACCTCCAAAACGCGAAGAGATGAAAGATGATATGGAATCGTTAATACATCACTTTAAATTATTTACAGAAGGTTACTGTGTACCAGAAGGTGAAGTGTATTCTGCGGTAGAACACCCCAAAGGTGAGTTTGGTATTTATCTTATCTCCGATGGTGCAAACAAACCGTATCGATTAAAAGTACGTGCTCCTGGTTTTGCCCATTTGTCTTCTATGCATGAAATGGTGAAAGGGCATATGTTGTCTGACGTCGTAGCAGTGATAGGCACACAAGATATAGTATTTGGTGAGATAGATAGATAAGACATGACTGAGACTACTCAAATATTAACCGAACATACACGATCAGAGATCGATATGTGGTTAAAAAAATATCCTGAAGACAAGAAGCAGTCTGCTGTGCTGGCAGCATTGCGTGAAGCACAACATCAAAATGGCGGTTTTTTAACTACAGAATTAATGGATGCTGTCGCAGCCTATCTTGGTTTATCTAATATTGCTGTTTATGAAGTGGCTTCTTTTTATTCTATGTTTGAAACAGAGTCGGTTGGTCGCCATAGCATTTCTGTGTGTACCAATATTTCCTGCATGTTGATGGGGTCAGATACTATCGTTGAACATCTGGAAAAGAAGTTGGGCGTAAAAACAGGTGAGTCAACTAAAGACGGAAAATTTTTTATTAAGGTTGAAGAAGAATGTTTGGCAGCTTGTTGTGGCGGGCCAATGATGATGATCGATCATAAATATTATGAAAATCTGACACCGGAAAGAGTAGATGAGATTTTGGATGAATTCGAATGAGCAGCAATAAAAACATGGAAATGAATAACGTTTGCTATGCAACGCTCAAGTTTGATGAGCCATGGACCTTTGAAAATTATTTAAAGGTGGGTGGTTATGATGCATTGAAAAAAATCATTAATGAAAAAATTCCACAAGAACAGGTTATTGAAGAAGTTAAAAACTCAGGGTTGAGAGGACGCGGTGGTGCAGGTTTTCCTACTGGATTGAAGTGGAGTTTTATGCCGCGCAATTTGGCTGGTCAAAAATACATCGTTTGTAATTCTGATGAAAGTGAACCTGGGACCTGTAAAGATAGAGATATACTACGTTTTAATCCGCATTCCGTTATAGAAGGCATGGCAATCGCTTGTTACGCAACTGGCTCAAGTGTCGGTTATAACTACCTACGCGGTGAATTTTTAGATGAGCCTTTCCCACGTTTTGATAATGCATTGAAAGAAGCTTATCGCGAAGGTTTACTTGGCAAGAATATTTTGGGCAGTGGTATTGATATTGATATTCATGCGAGCTTAGGTGCAGGTGCTTATATTTGTGGTGAAGAGACAGCATTACTTGAGTCGCTTGAAGGTAAAAAAGGACAACCCAGATTTAAACCACCATTTCCGGCTAACTTTGGTTTATATGGTAGACCGACAACAATTAACAACACTGAAAGTTTTGCCTCTGTTCCGAGTATTCTTAAAAACGGTGGTACATGGTTCGCTGATAAGGGTGTTCCAAACAGTGGTGGTATGAAATGTTTTTCTGTCAGTGGTCATGTTAATAACCCAGGCAACTTTGAAATTCCATTGGGAACACCTTTTGCAAAATTGCTTGAGATGGCAGGTGGTGTA
The DNA here is from genome assembly GCA_021773245.1 of Gammaproteobacteria bacterium. Lineage (GTDB taxonomy): Bacteria > Pseudomonadota > Gammaproteobacteria > Eutrophobiales > Eutrophobiaceae > UBA7359. Next base: position 10,375 of record JAJFKK010000110.1, read on the forward strand.
CGTGATGGCCGAGGTTTAAAAGCGGTGATACCTGGTGGCTGTTCAATGCCAGTCGTTCATGGTGATCTGATGTTAGAAACGAATCTGGATTACGATTCCGTTTCCAAATCTGGTTCTATGTTAGGTTCTGGCGCCGTTATCGTTATGGATGATACGACTTGTATGGTTAAAGCGTTAGAGCGTCTTTCTCGTTTTTACTATTCAGAATCATGTGGACAATGTACGCCATGTCGTGAAGGCACTGGCTGGTTGTATCGAGTTGTACAACGGATTGAAGCCGGCAAAGGTGAGCAGGGTGATTTAGATAAGCTTGATGATGTCGCCAGTAAAATAGAAGGGCGAACGATTTGTGCTTTTGGTGATGCAGCGGCATGGCCGGTAAGAAGTTTTGTTAAACAATTTAGAGATGAATTTCAGTATCACATTGATCATAAGCGTTGCATGGTTGGTGCGAGCAAAACAAATGACGATGAAGCTGCTTGATATATAAATAGAGAATTATGTCAGAAGATAAAATAACAATTGAAGTTGATGGGCAAACCTTAACAGCAAATAAGGGACAAATGTTAATAGATGTCACTGATGACAATGATATCTATGTGCCACGCTTTTGTTATCACAAAAAATTAAGTGTTGCGGCTAATTGTCGATTGTGTCTGGTTGAAATTGAAAAGGTACCAAAGTTGATGCCTGCCTGTGCTACACCCGTCATGGATGGTATGAAAGTAAAAACTCGTACACAGGCGGCGTTTGAAGGACAGAAATCGATAATGGAATTCTTACTGATTAATCATCCTTTAGACTGTCCTATTTGCGATCAAGGTGGTGAATGTGAGTTACAAGATCTGGCTATGGGTTATGGTAATGATGTCTCACGTTATCAGGAAAAGAAACGTGTAGTTAAAGATAAAAATATTGGGCCACTCATTCAAACAGATTTAACGCGTTGTATACATTGCACACGTTGTGTCCGTTTTGGTGAAGAAATCGCTGGTTTACGTGAGATGGGTGCAACAGGCCGTGGCGAAAATATGCAAATAGGAACCTACATTGAAAAAAGTGTGAGTTCTGAAATGTCAGGTAACATTATCGATCTTTGCCCTGTTGGGGCATTAACCTCAAAGCCTTTTCGTTATTCTGCAAGATCATGGGAGTTGGTACAAAAAGATGCTATTGCTCCGCATGATTCTGTCGGATCAAATATTCATGTGCATGTAAAAGGTAATCAGGTTAAACGTGTTGTTCCTGCAAATAATGAATCGATTAATGAAGTGTGGATATCTGATCGTGATCGTTTTAGTTATGAAGCTGTTTATAGTGATGAACGTTTAAAATTGCCAATGGTTAAAGAAAATGGTATCTGGCATGAAGTTGATTGGGAAACTGCTTTAGATGTTGTTAAGAACAGTTTGAAAGTACTTGTTGATTCAAATGAATCAGATCAAATTGGAACGATAGCTTCGGCATCATCAACACTCGAAGAATTATATTTGTTACAAAAGTTTATCCGTGGGATTGGTTCTAATAATATTGATAGTCGTTTAAAACAATCTCATTTTGCGGATAAAAATGCCGGGCCAAGTTTTCCTTATTTAGGTCAAAGTATCTCTGAATTTGATGCTTTGCAATCAGCATTGCTTATCGGAAGTAATGTGAGAAAAGATCAACCGATCATTAATCACCGATTACGTAAAGCGGTATTACATGGTGCATCAGTCATGGCGTTAAACTCAGTTGATTACGATTTTAATTTTCCTGTTGTAGCAAAAAGTATTGTTGCTCCAGACCTAATGCCGATCGAATTAGCTTCTATATTAAAGGCGCTTGTTGAATCTACGAATGCAGATGTTGATAAGCAGATACAACAAAGCATTGATAAAGCTATTGTTAGTGATGTTCATAGAACGATAGCAGTTAACCTTACTGATGCAGATGATGCCATTGTATTATTAGGCAATATCGCTACTGCTCATCCGCAATTTTTATTGTTACGTTCACTTGCGGGTTTGATCGCCAAGTTAAGTAATTCAAAATTGGGATATTTATCTGAGAGTGCAAATACATCAGGTGCATGGTTGTCTGGTGCGCTACCGCATAGATTAGCGGGTGCTAAACAGCAAGAGAATGTGGGTATGAATACACTAGAAATGCTGGAAGCACAGTTGAAAGCTTATGTGCTTATGGGCGTTGAACCTGAACTGGATTGCTATGATAGTCGATTAGCGCGTGATGCAATGAAAAATGCTGCTTTTGTAGTTTCATTAACAGCATTTAGAAGTGAAGAAATGAATGATTATGCAGATGTACTCTTACCTATCTCGGTATTTACTGAAACGTCGGGTACTTATATAAACAATGAGGGTACCAGTCAAAGCTTTGCCGGTGTTGTTTCTCCTTTAGCAGAAGCGAGACCAGCCTGGAAAGTATTAAGAGTGTTAGGTAATTATTTCGAGCTTGATGGATTTGATTATCAATCATCAGCCGATGTTCTTTCAGAAGTTATGGCAGAGATAGGCGATATTAAATGTGATAATTCGGAATCATGGAAAATCACGGGTTCAATAAATTCTAGTGCTAATGGGATACAACGAATTACTGAAACACCGATGAATATGATTGATCCGATTAGTCGAAGAGCCGTCTCTTTACAAAAAACTGATGATGTTTCTGATGGTGCAATTCATATTAACTCAGCATTGGCAGCGAAAAATAAATTAACAAATGATGACAGTGCAAATGTTGAACAAGATGAAAGCAGCGCTACATTAAAAGTAATAATTGATGATCGTGTTCCTGATGATTGTGTTTTGATTCAGTCAGCTCATCCTGCTCAAATAAGTCTGGGTGCTTCATTTGGTGAAATAAGGATTTCGAAAAGCTGATGTTGGAAATACTTTACCAATTTATTAGTGAACAGGTGTTATCACCTATTACAGCTTTAATTGTTCCTCTCGATTATCAAGCTCAAGCTTTGATTGTTTTACAAACAATTATAAAAATTCTATCTGTACTAGTACCCGTATTAGTGACGGTTGCCTACTTTACGTATGCAGAACGTAAAGTCATTGGTTTTATTCAAGGACGTATAGGTCCTAATCGAGTTGGTTTCTTTGGTTTTAGTTTGTGGGGACTAGGACAACCGATTGCTGATGCGGTGAAGTTAATTGTAAAAGAAATCATTATCCCTACCGGTTCAAATCGATTCTTATTTGTGAGTGCGCCAGTTTTATCATTAGCGCCATCTGTTGCAGCCTGGGCAGTGATTCCATTTGATGATACTAAAGTCATAGCAAATATTAATGCCGGTTTATTATATGTATTAGCCTTAACATCGTTAGCGGTTTACGGCGTTATCATTGCTGGTTGGGCTTCAAATTCCAAGTATGCTTTTTTAGGTGCGATGCGTTCGGCAGCACAGATCATCTCTTATGAAATAGCAATGGGCTTTGCCTTGGTGGGTGTATTAGTTGCTGCCGGTAGTTTGAATTTAGGCGAAATAGTTAATGCGCAATCGGGAAGTATTATTCATTGGTATTGGCTTCCATTATTTCCTTTATTTGTAATCTACTTTATTTCAGGTGTAGCAGAAACGAATCGTGCGCCTTTTGATGTTGCCGAAGGTGAATCTGAAATTGTTGCCGGATTTCATGTTGAATACGGTGGCATGGCATTCTCAGTATTCTTTATGGCGGAATACGCCAATATGATCTTAATTGCCGTGTTATCAGCCTTACTCTTTTGTGGAGGCTGGTTATCACCTGTTCAGGGAATTCCTGTTCTTGAAGATCTTTTGGCATGGGTGCCGCCAATACTTTGGTTGTTAGCTAAAACATCTTTCTTTATGTTTTTATTCTTATGGTTTAGAGCAACCTTTCCACGCTATCGCTATGATCAAATCATGCGTCTTGGTTGGAAAGTATTTATACCGTTAACGATAGTATGGCTAGTCGTAGTTTCAGCGATGGTTGTTGCTGATGTTCCGCCTTGGTTTAATTGATGATGATAAATAACGTTAAAAACTACATACAAAGTTTATTTCTTTGGGAGTTATTAAAAGGCTTACATCTTACTGGACGCTATTTGTTCAAAAGAAAGGTTACCGTGCAATATCCTGAAGAAAAAACGCCGCAGTCACATCGTTTTCGTGGCTTGCATGCATTGCGACGTTATCCTAATGGCGAAGAACGTTGTATCGCTTGTAAGTTATGCGAAGCTGTTTGTCCTGCTGTCGCTATTACGATTGAGTCTGAACCACGTGATGACGGAAGTCGACGTACTACGAAATATGATATTGATTTAACAAAATGTATCTTTTGTGGCTTTTGCGAAGAATCATGTCCGGTTGATTCAATTGTTGAAACAAGAATATTTGAATACCACGGTGAAAATCGTGAAGATCTATTGATGACTAAAGAAAAGTTATTAAAAGTAGGTGATGAAGAAGAAGATCAGATTGCTAAAGATCGTTCGCGAGATGCTTTATATCGTTAAACAAATAAAAATGATAATGAATAAAATAATTAATAAAGAAAAAAGAGATATCAAGTAATGATTGAACAAATCGTATTTTATCTTTTTGCCGGCATGTTGGTGTTCTCAGCGTCGATGGTTGTGGTTATGCGCAATCCAATACATGCTGCTTTATTTCTTATTCTGTCTTTCTTTGCTTCATCGGCAATATGGCTATTACTTCAGGCTGAGTTTTTAGCAATAACGCTTGTACTGGTTTATGTCGGTGCAGTGATGGTGTTATTTCTTTTCGTTGTCATGATGTTAAATATTAATAAAGTAACTGTCGAGGAAGGCTTTGCTCGGCATTTACCATTGGGGATTAGCGTCGCCGTGTCAATGGTTGTGGCGATGGGGCTTGTAGTAGGTTCGGATTATTTCCTATCTGAGCGCTATACAGCGGTACAACAATTAGATCCAAATTACAGTAATGCAAAAGAATTGGGCATAGCTATTTATACTGAATACCTTTATCAATTTGAAATAGCTGGTGCCATTTTATTAGTTGCAATTATTGCAGCGATAACTCTAGGCATGAGTAAGTTAAAAATAACAAAAGCAATTAATCCGAATCAACAAGTGTATGTCAAAAAAGAAGATCGTTTACGTATTATTAAAATGCAAGCAGAGCCAAAAAATAAAAATGAGGAATCAGACGCATGATTACCTTACCTGAAGTTTTATCATTAGCAGCTCTGTTATTTTGTATCAGCGTAGCCGGAATTTTTCTGAATAGAAAGAACGTACTTATATTATTAATGTGCGTTGAATTAATGTTGCTTTCGGTAAACATGAACTTTATCGCTTTTTCACATTTCCTTGGTGACATACATGGGCAGGTGTTTGTCTTTTTCATCTTGACGGTTGCAGCAGCAGAATCTGCGATTGGTTTGGCTATTCTTGTGGTTTTATTCCGCAAGAAAAATACGATTAATATTGATGATCTCGGGTCAATGAAGGGATAAATAATGTTTAAAAACATGGAAACTATTTATTTAATCATTGTGTTGGCACCGCTGGCAGGTTCTTTGATCGCCGGATTATTTGGCAAAATCATTGGAAGAAGTGGAGCACATTGGGTCACGATTATAGGTGTGGCTGTATCGAGCATTCTTTCTATGGTTGCTTATAAGCATCATATGTTTGACGGCGCTGAGGTATACAATCAAGCACTCTATACGTGGCTGAGTAGTGGCGGTATAGATTTTGAAATTGGTTTTTTGATTGACCCGCTTTCTGTGACGATGATGGTTGTTGTGACCTTCGTATCATGGATGATCCATATCTATACCATCGGCTATATGCATGATGATCCTGGCTACCAACGATTCTTTAGTTATATTTCCATGTTTACCTTCGCCATGTTGATGTTGGTGATGTCGAATAATTTCTTGCAGCTATTTTTTGGTTGGGAAGCGGTTGGTGTAATTTCTTATTTATTGATTGGGTTTTGGTATAAAAAAGAAACGGCCATCTTTGCCAATATGAAAGCATTTTTGGTTAATAGAGTAGGCGACTTTGGTTTTCTATTGGGTATTGCTGCTGTATTGATGTATTTCAACTCGCTAGATTACGCGACTGTTTTTGCCAATGTTAATGATCATGCAAATACAACGATAATTCTTTTTGGTAATGAGCCGTGGTCGTTAATGACGGTTATATGTATTTGTTTATTTATCGGCGCAATGGGTAAATCAGCACAAGTACCCTTACATGTTTGGTTACCAGATTCGATGGAAGGTCCAACACCTATCTCTGCATTAATACATGCGGCAACGATGGTGACCGCTGGTATCTTTATGGTGTCTAGAATGTCGCCATTATTTGAATTATCAGAAACGGCGCTAAGTTTTATTCTAATCATCGGCTCGATTACCGCCTTGTTCATGGGCTTTCTTGGCTTGGTACAAAATGATATTAAACGTGTTGTCGCGTATTCGACACTTTCTCAGTTGGGTTACATGACAGTCGCATTAGGTGCCTCAGCTTACGCTGCGGCAATGTTCCATTTGGTAACACACGCATTCTTTAAGGCTTTATTATTTCTTGCAGCGGGCTCGGTAATTATCGTCATGCATCATGAACAAGATATGCGGAAAATGGGTGGACTGTATAAAGCCATGCCAATTACATGGATAACTTGTTTCTTCGGAACCTTAGCTTTGATAGGTTTTCCTGGCACATCAGGTTTCTTTTCCAAAGATGCCATTATTGAAGCTGTTCATCACTCTACAATTTATGGTGCAGATTTCGCTTACTACTCTGTTTTGATTGGTGTATTCATTACAGCTTTATATAGCTTTCGTTTGCTTTTCATGACCTTTCATGGAGAACAAAGAATGGATACGGAAACATGGAAGCATCTTCATGAAGCTCCTGCCGTTGTTACTGTACCTTTATCAATATTAGCGATTCCTTCTTTAATTTTAGGCGCTTTTTTAATTGGACCAATGTTGTTTGAAGGTTATTTTGCTAATGCGATTTATGTTGCTTCTGAACATAATGTGCTTGCAGAAATGGGCGTTGATTATCATGGTATAGGCGGATTTATATTACATGCCTTCAAGCATCCTTTAGTACTCATTTTAATGTCTTCCGGAATATTCGTTGCCTGGTTGTGCTATATCAAATTTCCGGAATTACCAGCCAAGATTGTTAGTAAAACAGGATTCATCCATAAGGTTTTAGTCAACAAATATGGTTTCGATGATTTTAATCAATTGGTTTTTGCCAGAGGTACCAGAGAAATAGGCCAGCTACTTTGGAAAATAGGTGATGTGAAAATCATTGATGGATTATTTGTTAATGGTACTGCACGGAGTATAGGTTGGTTTTCCAGTAAAGTGCGCAAGATACAGTCTGGCTATCTCTATCATTACGCGTTTGCCATCATCATCGGTTTGCTTGTCTTGCTCGGTGTATTTGTACATGGAATATTGAACTGATTATTATGACATTAAGTAATTTACCCTTATTAAGTATGCTTATCTGGACACCGATACTCGGTGGTATCTGGGTTTTGATAGCAGGTGATCGTCAGGAAGAAACTGTTAAATATTTTTCATTAGCTGTTTCTATTATTACGTTTGTTTTTTCTATTCTTTTGTATTGTCAATTTGATCCAACATATGTCGGTATGCAATTTGTTGAAGAATCTGACTGGATAAAAGCATTTAATATTAAATATCATCTTGGTGTTGATGGTATTGCCTTACCATTAATTCTATTAACTACATTTACAACAATTCTTGTCATCTTGGCGGCATGGGAAGTAATTGAAACACGTATTTCTTATTATATGTGTGCTTTCCTTATTTTGACGGGTTTAATGAATGCCGTTTTTGTTGCGCTTGATGCCATCCTGTTTTATGTATTTTGGGAAGCGATGTTAATACCGATGTTTTTAATTATCGGTATATGGGGTGGTCCTAACCGTGTTTACGCGACGATAAAGTTTTTTCTTTATACCTTCCTTGGTTCAGTTTTTATGTTAGTGGCTTTTCTCTATCTTTATACTCAAGCAGATAGTTTTAATATCGAAGCCCTACATGATGTTCCGTTGACGTTAAGTGCACAGAAGCTGATCTTTGTTGCCTTCTTTTTAGCGTTTGCCGTAAAAATTCCAATGTGGCCTGTTCATACTTGGTTACCTGATGCTCACGTTGAAGCACCAACCGGTGGTTCAGTGGTACTTGCTGCCATCATGCTGAAAATGGGTGGCTATGGTTTTCTTCGATTCAGCTTACCTATTACACCCGATGCCAGTTTGTTTTTTAGTGATGTAATGATTGGACTTTCGTTAATCGGTATTGTTTATATTGGTTTTGTGGCATTGGTTCAGGAAGATATGAAGAAGTTGATTGCTTATTCATCAATATCGCATATGGGTTTTGTCACACTTGGCTTTTTTATTCCTTTCGCAATTGTTGCCGCAACTGGTTCAGATTCAGGTGCAATCATGGGAATGGAAGGAGCCATGATGCAGATGATCTCTCATGGTTTTATTTCAGCAGCTATGTTCTTGTGTGTTGGTGTCATGTACGACCGATTACATAGTCGCATGATCAAAGATTATGGTGGTGTTGTTAATAGCATGCCTTACTTTGCTGCTTTTATGATGCTGTTTGTTATGGCTAACTCGGGCTTACCTGGAACTTCAGGTTTTGTTGGTGAGTTTCTGGTTATATTAAGTAGTTTTAAAGCAAGTTTTTGGATTGCTTTTACCGCTGCCTTAACATTAATACTTGGTGCCGCTTATAGTTTATGGATGTATAAACGAGTTATATTTGGTGATGTGACTAAAGAAGACGTTGCTGAATTAAAGGATATTAATAGCAGAGAAGGTTTAATACTTTTTCTATTGGCTGTAGTTGTTATCACATTTGGTGTTTGGCCTGCACCTATTTTTGAAGTTATGCATGCGACAGTAGAACAACTGATTGAACATGTATTACAGAGTAAAATCTTATGAACGCTGATTTAATTTTAGTACTACCGGAAATCACATTGTTCACATTGGCATGTGTGGTTTTACTTGTCGAAGCGTACAGTAAAGATCCATTACACTTATTGACCTATTGGATTACTCAAGTGACGCTATTGATTACAATAGTATTAGTGTTGAAAGCTTGTCCAGAAGATCCTATGTTTGCTTTTAACAATGGTTTTATCAGTGATGGCATGAGTTCCATACTTAAAGCCTTTATCTGCGGTATAACGTTTATTGTATTTCTATATTCGTATGAATACCTAAAAGAACATCAATCCTTAAAAGGTGAATATTTTGTTCTCGGGCTATTTGCTGTACTCGGTATGATGATCATGGCTTCTGCCTATAGCTTATTATCTATATACTTGGGTCTTGAATTGTTATCGCTCTCTCTTTATGCAATGGTTGCCATGCAGCGTAACTCTGAAACTGCATCTGAAGCGGCAATGAAATATTTTATTCTTGGCGCACTGGCTTCAGGTATGTTGTTGTATGGCATTTCTATGATTTATGGTCTAACTGGACATCTGGAATTAGGTAAAATAGCTGAAGCAGTTTCTGATGATTCAATTAATCATTCATATCTTGTTTTTGGCATGATCTTTTTGATTATTGGAACAGCATTCAAATTAGGCGCAGCACCATTTCATATGTGGGTTCCCGATGTTTATCAGGGTGCTCCAACATCAGTCACTTTGTTTATCAGTACCGCTCCTAAACTAGCTGCTTTTGCTATGGCAATGCGACTGTTAGTTGATGGCCTGTTTCCATTAGTAGCTGATTGGCAATCAATATTAATGGTACTTGCCGTGTTATCTATGGGTGTAGGCAATATCATTGCTATTGCTCAAACTAATATTAAACGCATGTTGGCTTATTCAACGATTGCTCATGTTGGGTTTTTATTTCTAGGTCTTATAGCAGGCACTGCTACAGGTTTTTCCGGTTCAATGTTTTATATCATCAGTTATGCACTAATGAGTATGGGTGCGTTTGGTATGATTATCCTATTAGGCCGAAATGGTTTTGAAGCAGAAATGCTGAATGATTTTAAAGGTCTGTCAGAACGTAGTCCCTGGTTTGCATTCATTATGTTGTGCTTAATGTTCTCAATGGCAGGTGTCCCACCGTTTCTTGGCTTCTGGTCAAAATGGTTTGTCCTAAAAGAGTTGGTTACATCTGGTTTTGTTTCATTAGCCGCAATTGCTGTTGTCTTTTCAATTATTGGTGCATATTTTTATCTACGTATCGTTAAGCTCATGTACTTTGATAAAGCAGAGTCTATGACAGCGGTGAAGGCATCAAAACAAATGCGAATGGTTTTAAGTGTAAATGGCTTACTTATTTTATTATTAGGATTAGCACCTAATGCATTGATGAGTATTTGTTTGTCGGCAATAGCTGGTTAGTTTCTTCATTTAAGACTTTCTTTTCTTTTAGTTTTATATACTTTTCAAATTAGGTTTCGCCTGAAGGCGAGTTGCTTTTTTTTGCGTGGTCAAAAAGAAGCTAACCAAGCATCGTTCCTGCGCGTCCATGCACCCACGACATTTGTACATCCATGCACATCAATCTTTCTCAAAATGTCTTGCCCTAACGACTCGGCAAAAGTCATAAGGGGAACGAATAAACATACCCCATTTGAGGTATCTTAAGAGGACTTAATAATCATCTATTTGTATTAGATCTCATCAATACCAAATGATATTAATCATGTCTGCTTTTAGTTATGACGTAAAATGTTAATATGCAGCTACCCCTCTGTGTCAGGGTAGTTGTCGTCTGTTATATTCAATAATCATACAGAGGGCAGGAAGAAAAACCTATGACCTATCCTAAAGAACTGAAAGAAAGCGTATTAGATAAGATGTTCAATAGTAAGTTATCTTATCGACAACTCTCCGAAGAAACAGGCATACCGAGAGCGACATTACAGCAATGGAAGAAGAACTATAAGCTAAACGACGTACCTGACGTAAAAGGCTCCTCAGCAGAGAGTTGGTCAGCAAAAGCAAAGTTTGCCGCTGTGTTACACACGGCAACCTTAAGCGAAGTGGAACTCAATACCTATTGTCGAGAGAATGGTTTATATCCTGGACAGATAAAAACGTGGCGAGAAGCCTGTGTTCACGGCAATGATTCTCAAGCGACATTACACCAACGTTCAGGTCATCGAGAAGACAAGCGCAGAATCCAGACGCTCGAACGTGAGTTACAACGTAAAGAGAAAGCGTTGGCAGAGGTGGCAGCGCTATTAGTATTGCGAAAAAAGTACGATGCCCTCTGGGAGGACAAAGAGGAAGATTCACCTCTCTTTCAGAGCGGCAAACCCTCGTGATGTTAATTAAAGAAGCCCTGCGTTCCGGGGCGCGACAAAAACAAGCGTGTGAGACCATTGAAATGTCTGCGCGCACCTATCAACGTTGGCTTAAGAAGGGGGACGTGAGTGATAAACGATTGACTGTAAACAAACCGCCACCCGGTAATAAACTCAGTGACGCCGAGCGCCAACGTATACTAACGGTGTGTAATGAACCGGCTTATTCTTCGTTACCCCCTTGCCAGATAGTACCGCTATTACTAGACCAAGGGCGTTACATCGCTTCTGAATCGACGTTCTATCGCGTCTTAAAGTCGGCCCATCAACTCACGCACCGAGGTCGGGATAAACCAAAGATAAACGATAACAAGCCCACGGGATTTACGGCAACGAAAGCCAATCAAGTTTGGAGTTGGGACATCAGCTATTGTCCCAGTCGTGTCATTGGCCAACATTACTATCTGTATCTTATAGAAGATATTTATAGCCGTAAGATAGTGGGTGGAGATGTCTATGATAACGAAAGTGGTGAGCATGCCGCACGCTTATTAGAGCGCAGTGTTTGGATTGAACGTTGTGTGAAAGAACAACTGGTATTGCATTCCGATAATGGTGCGCCCATGAAGAGTTTTACATTACGCGCCAAGATGCAGGAACTCGGTGTCAGTAGTTCATACTCACGACCGCGTGTCAGCAATGATAATCCCTATTCGGAAGCCTTGTTTAGAACAGTGAAGTACCATCCACGATGGCCATCAGAAGGGTTTGAAAACATTGATGTGGCACGTCGTTGGGCAAATGAATTTATACAATGGTACAACAATGAACATCGCCATAGCCGGATTAAGTTTGTCACGCCTATTCAACGTCATACAGGCGAAGATAAAGTTATCTTAAAGAAACGAGATGTGCTTTATAACAAAATGAAAAAACGTCATCCGTTACGATGGTCTACATCAACGAGAAACTGGCAACATGAATCAATCGTAGAATTAAATCCCAAGCATCATAAAAAAGTGGCATGATGTACTTAAGCGACAACTATCCTGACAAACACCGAACTCTCCATAGGCTGATCACCCAAAAAATAAAGTTAGCTCATAAAAGTTTATTTACTTTCTGCAAATTGCACTTGATGTAATTTGGCGTAATGCTTTTGCAGTTTTAACAGCTC
>JAJFKK010000012.1 GCA_021773245.1 Gammaproteobacteria bacterium
GCTTGGGAAGTCGGATGATGGCGTAGTACCGTTGATAGATGTGTAATGCATAAGGAGGAAAGGCCATCACAATAACAACAGCGTTTTAAGGACACACGAGTCGTTCACAGAAGCGAAGAATCCGTGGCAACAAAACTACAACGCATAGCCCATAAGGTCAACTTAGAGGTGAAGAGTGTTATTGAGGAGCCGTGTGCGTAAATAGCGCAAGCACGGTTCTGTGAGGGGCTTGGCTACAACTTTTATTGGGTGTGAATTCAATATATTGGAGTGCCGGTCTACTCGAGCATGTATTGTAGAATACACATGACCCCTTATTTGCTTTGTGTGCTTAACATGACAACAAAAGGGAATAAGTCGATTTTTTAATTCTGAGGAATTCGAATCCAGGGTACACAATACCTAACCCTACTGAAACATAGCAATAATTAAATATTGTGTCTGCTGAACTGTGTGTGTCCCAAAAATTTGAGAGAAACATCTAATCTAGACCCCGGCACCGCCAGCACCGATAATAAAAAAGATGTAGTCATTGTATTAGTAGTCTATATGCGCGGCGCAATGACTGACACCTTATTGCTTCTCTATTTGTAATTCATTGACCTTGTTGCTAGAAGTTATTCTAATCGTTCAAATGTAAATGTCCCGATACTAGGAACCTCACTGTTAACTAAGAATGGAAGTGTCTCGATTCTTTGAATGCTGGCTTTTGGCTGGGTATCTCTGTTTGGTGATGTGTAGCGTGTGCCACTATCGGTACCCGCATCATAAGCAAACAACGGCACGACCAAATGCTCCAACCACTGCCCATTGGCAATCAGAGACAATTTAGAAACACCAACAAACCAGTCGGGACTGGGTGCAATCATAGAAACCAAAGTAACAAAAGGGTGTTGTTGGCTGATCTCAAATGTAAACATCACTTCTCCAGGAGAACTACCAATGCCGCCGGCAGATAATAAATGCTGGGCATTACCGTTATCAATTTGAAAATTAATTTCCGTGATAAGCAAAGATTTACTGCCTGATTCAGCCATGTTTTCAATGCCATTTGTAGCAATCTCTCCCGATTGCCAGAAATTAACCAAGGCATTATGTGTTGCGCCAATTAATCCAGAAAAATGTGAGGAACCAATAGGGTATTCATAAGGGTGGGTTTGTTGGCTCCAGCTACTTGTAAAAGTAACTTGATAAACAGCTATGGGTGCTAAAGATAATGTTTCAACTTGATTGACCTGATAAGTGCCATCCAAATTTAATTGAATGGTTGCATTATAAAAATTATTGTCAAAGAACAAATGCTCTAAGGAGATCTGATCTTTGTCTGTGATATTGGCTTGGCCAGTAGTCAAATCCAGGGCTTGTCCGTTTACCGTGGTGGTAAAAACTAAGAATGACGCTACAATTACAATAAGATTCTTGATCGATGACATGGTTAAATCCACTGAATTAGAGTTTACTTATTATAGATTACTACTCTAAGTAATTAACAGAAAATATTCTAACAATAAGAATAAGGGGTTATGTATATTTTACAATATATAAGAAAAAAGAATAAGGGGTGTGCGGCCGAGCAAGGTCGATAATTCCAGCGGGTGGGGAAAACCAATGGGGTCAGACTCGATTGAAGTTTAATCCAAGCTGCCTCCAGATGGCCGGGATGTTCAATCGAGTCTGACCCCATTGGTTCTCTTCAATCGAGTCTGACCCCATTGGTTCTCTTGACCCCATTGGTTCTCTTGGTTCTCTGATGAGGGTAGGTAAGGTTGACTACGGTTCGGCTATAGAGAGACACCGTCAAACGAAAGAGACGGGAAACGGAACGCTTGACCTAAGGAATGCGAAACCTGTTCTCTACTCTACCTAAGGTTGTAAGGTTGTGTTGACTCTCTGTCTCTGAAGAAAACTCCTAAACAGAGTTGAGCTGAGTTCTTTTGCTACGAAATTATTGTTCCTTATCAGGAACAATATTGTGTTTCTAGCTTGTTTCTGCACCAAAAGAACCCTATTGGGAACTTTTTATTGTTTTTGCTCTTGTTTATGCTATTATGTTCCCGAAGGGGATCAATATGATTGATGCACATAAAATTGGTAATGCTGTGCGCACTGCACGAAAAGAACAAGGCCTAACACAAGAACAGCTTGCCGCGATGTCCGGTGTTGGACGTCGTTTTATTATTGAGCTGGAAAACGGAAAAGAGAGCTGTAATCTTGGAAAAACGTTGAACGTCATTTCAACTTTAGGCATTGACGTGAAGCTTCTTGCACGTGGTGGGGGTGAGCTATGAGCGACATTCTTGACGTCTGGCTTCTTGGTGAAAAGGTTGGAGTTTTAGGGCAAGAGCGCGGGCGTATGCGCTTTTCTTATGAAGAAGAATGCACTTCTAAACCCGAACACATGGCGTTGTCGGTATCAATGCCTGTGCAGGAAAAGCATTATGGAGATGATATTACGCGAGCATTCTTTTCAGGATTACTGCCCGATGATTTGGTGCGCCATCGTTTGGCAAAATTACTTGGCGTCTCTGAAAAAAATTCATTTGGATTGCTGGAAGCTGTTGGTGGTGAATGCGCAGGTGCCATAACGATTCTACCTGCTGGGCAAGAGCTTGCGCAAGAGAATGCTGATGATGTTATTGCTTTGGATGAAGAAGGTGTTTTTGACATGCTTGCCACCTTGCGCCGCCGCCCCCTTATGGCGGGAGAGAATAATGTGCGCCTATCATTGGCGGGAGCGCAAGATAAGGTCGCTGTGCGCACGGGCGTAAAAGGTGAAATTCTTCTTATGCGTGGTGGTGCGCCAACAACACATATTATCAAGCCACTAATAACCGGTGCGCATGACATTGTAGATAGTGTACATAATGAGTTGTTTTGTCTAAAGTTGGCCGCAGCAGTTGATTTGCCTACTGTACAGACGTTGATTGGATATGCGAGGGAAGAACCATACCTACTCGTTAAACGTTATGACCGGACAAGGAAAAACGATCAGATTTTGCGCAGCCATCAGGAGGATTTTTGTCAGGCATTGAGCGTGCCGCCGGAACATAAATATGAAAACGAAGGTGGCCCAACGATAGAGCACTCTGTTGGAGTTTTACAAACCTATAGCATCAGGCCTGCTCAAGATCGGATGGTCTTCATGCGTCTTGCTATATTCAATTTCTTGATTGGAAATGCGGATGCGCACGGCAAGAACTTTTCTTTGTTGTATGAGGGCGGAAAGCCTTTTCTTGCTCCAGCATACGATTTGTTTTCAACTGCTATTTATCCGAATTTGGCGTCCAAAATGGCGATGAAAATTGGCGGTAAATATAATCCAGATCATGTGTTTTTACGGCACTGGATGAAACTTGTTCCAGATACAGCGCTTGCACAGAAGGCACTTAAAAAGGAGATTGAAGCGCTTTGTAGCAATGTATTGGAAAAAGCTTTGGAAATAAAATCAGAGCTAGAAAGAAATGATGTGAACTCTGAAATTTATAATCAGATAATTGCTGTTATCAAAAAGCGATACGATCAAATTCAGATGTAGTTTGTATGTATTTTTATCTGACAAAAATGATTGCATTGACATGCGCTTTACATTTCTGGCTCATGCCCCATCGAATCATTGTTGCTGATTGTTTGCTGTGATCGCAGAGTTTCTTGCTCATAAAGTTCTCTGATCTCCTCCTGGCGTTCGATGTTTTTATATTGCTGATCCATATCGCTGAATAAATCTTTACGCTCATCAGTTTGTTTGTCGCGTAATTGTTGAAATTGATCTTGGAGTTTTCCTCGTTCGGCTAGTTGATTTGAGATGAGGTTTCCCTTTTCATTTTGATCGCGCAAGTGACATTTTTGCGTTTCTATCTCATTTTTAGCGCGGGTTTTTTGATGTGAGCCGGTTAATCTGTCCCAGATACCTTTATCCGACATTCCTCATACCAAAACAAAAACCAGGCATTTAAATTCCCTATGAAAATCATATAGTAAACGTCATTTTAAGCCGTCTACGAAAAATCAATGACTTAGATTTTTTTATAAAACCGATTTTATTTCAATGAGTTGCAAGAGTTGAAAAATCAGATTTTTGAATTTTTATTTTTTATATTTTCAGTATCTGTTTAATATCATGTGGTTAAGGTGTGCGGAATGTCGGCTTTATAGCCCTTTCTCAATCTGGATGAGCGTTCCAGCTCTTCAGATTTCCAGTATTTTTCATGAGCAATATTTTGATTCTCACGCACTTCGCGGTGGCGTTGAACCATCGCTTACCGAGCAAGGACAAGCGGCTCCATTTCCTGCTTATGCTTGAAATTGAGCTCATCGCTATATCCCTTGAATTGCTTGGTTAAGCGGCCAGATATCGTGTTTTTAGTTTCATCAACTGAGGGCAACTGTTCAGCAAGGTTCGATCCAACCAATACGCCGCTTTGGTTCTTTGTAAAGACGAATAAAAGGCGCTTTGTCGATCCACTCTCACTACATATTTGACAGCACATATACAAATTGTAAAAGGCATATTTACATAGACTTCGGTGTTGGCATTTATGCAAATAAGTTTTGCAAACTATCCTATTTCTGGCATGAACTGAAACAAGTAGCATGAATTTGTCGCATACAGAAATCAAAAGTACTGCGAAATATTGAACTCTAACTGTTACTAAAAGGAAATTTTCTTAGGAGAAAATGATGGTTAATTTTACTATCTATAATACTGAAACTGCGCCAAAGAAAAGTAAAGAATTATTAGGGGCTGTTGCCGTTTCACATAGGCAACCATAAGAGCGCACAAACCAAGGCTACAGATCCTTTAAAATTTCGCTTTAGTTTGTCATATCGTGTAGCAATAGCTCTGAAATGTTTAAGCCTTGCAAAAATATTTTCAA
>JAJFKK010000111.1 GCA_021773245.1 Gammaproteobacteria bacterium
ACAACCTTGAATTGGTCAAGATCCATGAAACACAATGCATGTTCTCCCGAATCTTGTTTAACAGTGGCAAGCAATCTTGTAGCACGATTTTCAAACTCACGCCTATTAATTAATCCGGTTAATTCATCATGACTTGCTTGATGATTTAATTTTTCTTCTGTCAGATTTCGTAAAATTGCAATCTTAACTATGCTTGCCATTCGAGCCATTAATTCAGATAACTTCTTGTCTGGTTCTTTAATCGAAGAAAAATAGAGTGCAAATGTACCTAATACTTTTTTATCTGCGATAGAAATTGGTGTAGACCAACAAGCCCTTAATCCATACTTTAATGCAAGATCTCGATAATCTTTCCACAATGGATCCTCTTCGATGTTACTGACAATAATTTGTTCATTAAGATAAGCTGCGGTTCCACAGGAACCGACAGATTGACCGATTTTAACGCCGTTTATAGCTTCGTTATATCCATCAGGCAAACTTGGAGCAGCGCCATGTTTAAGGTGCATACCGCTAGAATCAAGCAGAAGTATAGAACACATACTATCGGGTAAAATTCGTTCAATTTCTTTACAAATAGAGTTAAGCATTTCATCTAGTGAATTATCTTGAGCAATCATCTCTAATGTTTTATTTTCTAGATAAAGTAATTTCGCCACATACTTTCGTTCTTTTATTTCATTATTTAACTCCTTAGTTCTCAAAATAACTTGATCTTCTGTACGTAATGTTCGTCCAGTTAACATCAACAAACCTATGCCCGAAAATATAGTTATGACAAAGCCAGAAATAATTACTATCCAGATTAACCATGTAGTGTAAAATTTTAAAAATCCTGATGTGGAAGAAAAAGCGATATTCCATTTTTTATCAGCAACTAGAATGTTATTCACTCGTTCAAATTGAAAAGCACTTTCAACAAAACCTGCCACATCTGCTATTGGAGTATTACTGAAAATCAAATTAGAGTTATTGCTAATCGATACTGACAGATACAATTCTGGAAACGCTTCATTGATAGCATTAATCTCATTTTCAAGAAAAAACACACTAGCTGTAAAACCAGATAGATTTTCACAATCATTATTACGAACAAATTGATTGTTCTTTTTATATACAGGCGCATAAAAAACAATGCCAACCTGTTTCTTTTTATCTTGCACAAGTTTGATTGCATCGGTCACAGTAACATCACCTAAAACACATGAAGCGTCTGTAGCTTTTAGTGCTGAGGGGTTACTACGTATATCAAAACCTAAAGCATTTTCGTTACCTACATAAGGTTCTACAAACTCAATAGGAAAATAGAAATCTTTTTCGGGTGAATTACTCATTCCTCCTTTTTGGTTAGGTATTTTTATTTGATTACCTATGCGATCCTCAAAATCTTTACGGTCAATATGCGACACCATTGGTATCCATTCAAGTGCTTGAATATCAGGGTTTCGAGATAATTTTGGCTGAACATAATTCGTAAATTCTTCATGTGTCACTTCATCAGAACTATCATAAAATTCTTTTACACTCTTAGTAGACTCTATGTGTGACTTAATTTTACTCTTCAGCTCATGAGTAAACGTTATTGTGTGTTTTTCAAATTTATCTTCAAGGTTAAGTAATTGTTGATGATAAGAAAATTTAAATACACTAAATACAACCAAAGTAAGAAAACACAATGGTAAGGCGACACTTACGATTCGCTGTTTCCATGTAGCACGAGGCTTTCCAAAAAAACAAAGTATTATCGGAGTAAAAACAAGTACACCTATAGAATCTCCAATCCACCATGTCCCCCACGAGATAGGTATCTCAGTAGTTGGCAATATTCCGCTAAACCACAAAGTAAAAATACTCACTGACGATGCAAGCATGCAGCTAACGGGGCCTGCCAAGAGACTGAACTTAAAGATAGAACGATCCATAAGTAAGGCTTGGTCATTTTTAATAAGCGGGTGAACTAGTTTTGCACCTAGCCATGCTTGACTAATTCCACCTATCGAAATCACAGTAGTGAGTGTTAATGTTGAAATTATTGTTTCAGGACTGGAAATATCAAGGAAGGAGGAAGATTGAAGCAGAAATATACCTAAAAACAAACCCGGTGCTATAAGATTACCGCAAATTAGAAAAGCAGCTAATGCGACTCCAGCTGCAGGCCATACAGCTGCTGCACTACTTGGGGGAATAGCCAATAATAAGCCTGCCTGACCGCTGATATAATAAGCTAATCCAACAATAACATTGGTAAATAGATATTTTAGATTCATTTGAATACTAGAGTAGTCTTGCTATAAGAATAGCAACTTTCCTGCCATTATTATGACTAGCAACAAAAATAAAGCAGATAATTAAATAGGACTATTATTTTCGCTATTAAATATCTTTTAAATTGAATAATTTGGTCATTAACCTATTCTTGTTTCACATCTACAGAATAGTAATGACTGAGTAAGCCTAATGTAGTGAGGTATTTAAACGTTCAGATTAATCTTGATATGCCAAGGCTCATAACGTACGCCTAATTTATTATCTTGCGGGTAACGTAGTTTCAGATAACCCAATTCAGCTAATCTTTTATAGACATCAGTTTCAGTAAACGTCCCGGTAAAATTTAACTTACCGTAACCTTTCTGACCGACATCAAAATCGCCGTTTCCGTGAAATGAATAACCCGGAGGCGCGAGCGATCGAGAGGCTAGCGATAAATTACCTTCACTGTCATAAACTTTGTTTAGAAATAGTAAAAACTGTTTCATGACACTGCGAATTCCTGAGGTCAGAATGACCTGATCGCCGAGTTCTTTTTTAATTTCTTCAAATAATTCTACTGATCTTTCCTTGTAAAGAAAATTTCCACTGTAGGGGACTTTAATAACATCTTTCTTTTTCACCTGATCAGTAATTTCTTTTAATGGCTTTTGTCCCATAAAACCATAGCGCTGACCGTCTTCATAAAAAACGATTTCTAAAAACTTACGTTCTTCTTTGGTAAATTTACCGACATCAGGATAGTTTCTGGCAAGAGATAGACCATCGGTGAAGCTTAGAATATTGAAATTACCATGACCTACTAGCTTTTGCAGGCGTCTTAATCTCATTACTGTTGATTCAAATGTTGCGTACAGACCGTTCTCTATCTGCACATCGTCTTGGTGGGGTTTATTAAAGTTTTTAATCTTGTGTAGATAATCCTTCAAGCCATCATCCGGACTATATGTTTTACCGATAAAATATCCACGGGTTGTTTTTGCTAATAGTTCTGGGGCGATACCCATCCCTATACAGCCAGCACCAAGCGATTTCAATAAATGTCTTCTCTTCATACTTTCAACCATGAGGCCTTTTTGCCAATAATATCGCAAGCATAGCAGTTTTTTCAACCAGACTAAATGAAGAAAATGGGCTAAAATTATTTATCATTTCTCAATAATTACTGTTCTAAGTGAGCTATTTCACACTAAATTAAACCGTATTTCATGCGTACCCTAATACTAATTTTATCTTTAATATGCATTAATAGTGCCTGCCAACGAGGCTCAGAGTCTGTATTCACTCTCAGCGGTATGACAATGGGGACAACCTATTCCGTAAAACTGGTTTCTCATCAGAGCAATATTGATAAAAACACCTTACATGCTGACATAGATTACATCCTCGCTGATGTTAACCAAACCATGTCGACTTATCTCGTGGACTCGGAGTTATCCTTAATTAATCAGGAAAATGTCAGTAGCTGGCTAGCTATTTCCGACGATCTCTATGACGTTATTGAACATGCAAATACAATCAGCGAAATAACCAAAGGTGCGTTTGATGTCACTGTTGGACCTTTGGTCAACCTTTGGGGATTTGGCCCAGATCCTTTCACGCAAGAAATTCCCGATGAGTCTTTACTTCAAGAGGCAAAGAGACATACTGGCTTTGAAAAAATACTATTCGATATATCATCAAATAGCATTTCAAAATCTGATCCAGACGTTTATATCGACCTTTCAGGTATTGCCAAAGGTTTTGCTGTAGACAAAATTGCTCTTTATCTTGATAAAAACAATATTCAACATTATCTGGTAGAAATTGGCGGAGAATTGATTGCTAAAGGCCTCAATGCTAACCAGGAAGCGTGGCAAATAGGAATTGAACAAGCTAATCCATTAGAACGTTCAGTTCAACGCATAGTTGAGCTAAAAAATATGGCGATGGCAACCTCTGGAGATTATCGTAACTACTTTGAGAAAGAAGGTGTTCGATATTCACATACAATTGACCCAACAACAGGCAAACCCATCGATCATAATCTTGCTTCTGTGACTGTACTGAATAAATCAACCATGCATGCTGACGCTCTGGCAACTGCGTTTATGGTATTGGGTACAGAAAAAACACACGCTTTGGCAAATGAACTTGGTATCGCTGTTTATACTATTTCTAAAACAGATAATGGCTTTGAAGAAAGATATAATAACGATTTTAAAACATACTTATCTGATAAATGAGCGAAATCATTTTTTTAATATTTTTGGGACTTGCAGTTTGGTTTTGGCAAGATACTTTGCGAGCTAGGGAAACAGCAGTATCGCGCGCCCGTCGCTATTGCGAAAATCTTAATTATCAATTTTTGGATGAAACTGTGTCCTTATCCTCATTAAAACCCGGACGTAATTTTTTGGGTCAGTTTGCATTTCATCGTTATTATCATTTTGAGTTCAGCCTAGATGGCAACAATCGGTTTAACGGAAGTACTTATTTAATAGGCTCCCAACTTCAATCGATACAGCTGGATCATCCTGATGGTATAATTCACGACAGCACTATTCAATAACTGTATCTCAGGAGAAAGTAAGTCATGCCCTCATTTGATGTCGTTTCTGAAATTGATCAACATGAATTAACAAATGCCATTGATCAAGCAAATAGAGAAATAAATAACCGTTTTGATTTCAAAGGAACTAACTCGAAAATAGAAATGGTAGATAATAGCCTTACCATAATTTCTTCATCTGAATTTCAGATTAAACAAATTCACGATATCCTGGAAACAAAAGTAACCAAACGTAGCATAGATATTCGTTGTTTAGATTATGGTGAAATCACTGAAAATAATAATGAAGCTCGACAACCTGTTAATATTAAAAAAGGTGTTGATAAAGAACTGGCTAGAAAAATTGTTAAAATGATTAAAAGCAGCAAATTAAAAACGCAAGCCGCTATTCAAGGAGAACAAGTAAGAATTTCTGGAAAAAAACGCGATGACTTGCAGGAAACGATTGCTGTATTAAAAAATGAAAAATTTGATATCCCCCTTCAATACATCAACTTTCGAGACTAGGGTCTGTAGTCAATAATGGCTTACCAATCAACAATTGATCTTCATGCCCATTCAACAGCATCAGATGGAGAGCTGGCACCTGATGCACTCGTTAAGAGAGCTGCCCAAAATGGTATAGAAACACTTGCCTTAACTGATCATGATACTGTTGCTGGCCTAGTAAAGGCTTATGCTGCAGCAATGCAATATAATATTAAATTGATTAACGGTATCGAATTATCAGCACGCTGGAATAATAAAACCATTCACATTGTTGGTCTTAATATAGAAGCTGATAACAAAACAATGATTGATGCTACTGTTCAGCTTAATCAACTTCGAGAAGAGCGTGCTGTAAAGATTGGCGAAAAATTAGAAAAAGTCGGAATTAATAATGCCTTTAAAGAAACTAAACGGCTTGCTGGTACTGGTACTGTAACACGACAACATTTCGCACAATTCTTAGTAAACAATGGCCACGCAAAAAGTCATGCTGATGTTTTTAAACGTTTTCTTGTGAATAATAAACCCGGCTATGTTTCTGTTGATTGGCCTGAACTTGATGAAACAATATGTAATATACACTCTGCTGGTGGTGTTGCTGTAATAGCTCATCCTTTGAGATATAAAATGACAGCGACAAAATTACGAAAATTGATATCAGAATTTAAAGTGCTTGGTGGAGAAGCAATTGAAGTAGTTACAGGAAATAATAATAAAAATGAAATATCAACAGTTTCAAATTATGCAAAAAAATATAATGTCGCTGCATCTATAGGATCTGATTTTCATAACTGTAAATCACCTTGGGCACAACTTGGAAATTTAACAGCATTACCGCCTGATTTAACACCTGTCTGGGAGCTATGGTAACAACCCCATACTTTTAATTCTCTACACCTTTCAACAAAGTATCAATTTCGCTTGAAAGTGTTTGGTCATGCATCTTTTTGATCTGCTTTGATTGTTCCGCACGGACATTTGCTTGATCAATTAATTTTCGCTTGGCATTCTGAACTTCTCGGTTAATAGGTGTTAATTCATTTTTAACTTGTTCCTTTAACCACTGTTTTAGTTCACTATTTATTTCTTTACCTTCTTTCTTTTTGATAACTTCAACCTTTGAAGTTACCTTTTGATTATTAGTTATCACTTCATCGTTTTTCTTTAGCTCATTTTCTATTTTCCTGGCTATGTATTCTTTCTCTGCAGCATTTTTTAATTCTCGTATTTTTTCTATTTCCTTTTCTTTCCATGAATAAAACTCCTGCATCTTTTTTTCTTCATCCATTAAACGCTTATTTATGCTCTCTTGAATATTAAGCATTGTTTTTTCCTGATCTTGACGATTCTTATCAACTTCTTCATGAATTAAGCGTTTTTCATCCTTTAGCTCTTTATGTATTTTCTGTACTTGCTGTATCAATTTATTTGCATTTTGTGTCTGTAAATTAATTCTTTCTCTTTGTATTTTTAATTTCTTTTCAGTATCCGTTATGACAGATTTCTTTAATTCATCAGCTATATTCTTCACATCGCTAATTTCATTAAACTGTTTCCTGACAAGCTCAAGCTCTTTACGCAGCTGATTCATTTCACTATGGAATGTACTATTTAACACATGTTCATCATCTGGCTTTTTACCATTTTTGAACGGAACTACATTTGTAGTTTCTGGTTCTGTAAGTTTATGTGTTTGTGCATCGACTTGTTCGATATCTTCATGTCGAAGAAGATCTTTTAAACCTTTATTTAAATGCAATGCATCATAACCATGTTGTGCTAGCACATAAGCTGCAATAGAACTACGAGAAGCAGTATCACAACAAACAATATACTGTTTCGTTTCGTCTAATTTATTTATGTGCAGGCGTAATGCATTTAAAGGAATGTTTAAACTTCCTTCTATTGCATAATCCTGATATTCATCTGGATAACGCACATCGAGCCATACCGCATTTTTATTAGCTAATTCTTGAGCTGATTCAAAATCAACTTCCTGCAATATAGGATTTAATATTAATTCTTTAAAATCGACTTTATTCAAACGCATTAAACGTCCATCAGTTAGCATGGTTACAGAAGCATTACGTTTCAAATTAGCAATAATTGATTCTTCTCCAAAAGCATCACCTTCTCTCAGTTCAGTCAGTTTAATATCTTGTGATGTCGCAGTTGGCTTTCTAGTAATACAGCATCGACCAGATTGGATAATATAATAATAATCTCCATCCTCTCCTTGTTTGATAACGACATCTCCTTTTTTTACATCAATAGATTCAATTTTAGAAAATATCTTTTGAATATTTTCAACTGAAATATTGATATATAGAGGCGATTGCAAAATTCTACTCATCCAGTCATTAGTATCATCATTATCTATATCATTTACTTCGACTCCATTATCAAAAGATAAGTGCTTGTCTTCGTTACCAACTAACAATGAATCAAGATAGGTTCTATTAATAATCAGTACTAAGGAATTTTTAACCGCTTTGGCTGTGTATTGACGCGGCTGAAATTGGGCTAAAGGATAACGTGCGTCATCAGTTCCTGAAACAATACGAAAGTTTGTATTATTTGTTGAAATCAGCTCTAACTCGCCTTCAAGAAGATAATAGGCATATTCATCATTATCACCTTCATTAAAGACAATATAGTCTTCAGTAAACGAACTTATATTTGCACTAGCAGCTATCGCTTCTAGTGAATCTTTAGATAAATTACTTATCGGTACGAGTGACTTGAGTATATTACTTAATTCAATATCTGATTGCAGAGCCATAGAAGTATCATGTAATCCATGTATTACCGTTTAATTATTATGCTTATATATTTAGGCTATTTTTTTAACGGTTAATACCTTGCAACTCTTAATTTGTGAACATGCTCACAGATTACTGTTTTTAGAGACAACTCTTTTTATATTTGAATAATACCAAGCAGAAATAACGAAAACGTTTGTAAATATCGTCGTATTTAAGCGACGAAAAACACAAAATCATGAATAAACAATTAGTCTCTTCTTAACCTTTAATTCTCCTTTCTTGTTGTTTTTATTAGGTATTTACAGCTATTGGTTTCTTTGGCATGCAGCTTGCGCTATCTAGTCATACTTACTTAAGGAGAAACTTGGTGTTATCAAAAGAACTACTCACGATAGATAAAAAAGAAAAAGCACTTCTTTGGGAAATTTTTCTTTATGAAAAAATGCTTGATGACAATGAGGCAATGCTACTTCATGAATTAAGTTGTTATGAAGAAAGAATTCGTTCAATTGGAAACACAAAAACGCCTATCGAAATTGGGTTACTGACGATTTATATGAAACATATTAAAAATATAAGAACGCTACTATTAGATCTACAAAATACTAGACATGAAACATTAACAAAACAGATAGAAGATTTATCAATCGACCCACCTATAGAGTCAGAATAATTATTCGGAGAGAGTCACCTTGTGTGTGAATGCAAGTTCATTCAATTCCTTATTAGCTAATGGAGAGAGCTCACCAAAACTAACAATTTCCCAATCTTTATATCCGGATTTAAGTGCGTGAATGGCAAATTTATCATAATGAGCTTGGTTAGCTGCTGACCAAATTACCAAGTCAGCTGTGTCAATAAAAACAATTTTACGTGTATCAGTAATGAACGCAGGCCGCCCTTGATAATTATAAAAAGTTGTCAGCTTCTCGTAATTGTTATGATAAACCCATAATTTTTTACTTAATCGCTCATAAATTGATGCATGTACTTCATTATTAGTTGTAACTGCAAGTTCAATGAAATGGTTTAATCTGGAAACATTTTCAAGCTTCGATAAGTATGCCGTTATTATCGTCTTATTAGATGGAGACAATACTGGATGCTGAATAAATCTTTCTATTAGCTTTGAACTGATACCCATTTTAGAAAGCAACTCGCTATTATGATAATTCAATTCAGCAAGTGTTTTGTTCTTTATCAGATACCTTATCTTCAGTTCTGTCTCATCAATATTAATAATATCATTGCTTAGACCTATCCCCGCCGATACTTTTCCAGATGAACGAGCATTTGCTACAGTATTTAAAAAAGATTGGACTTTTAAATTATTGGTATACAAATCAAGCCCAAGTTGAAATGCAATATTTCGCTTATGTGTTGCCGTTGTAGGATCTTTAGGTTCATAGGAAGCTAGTTTATTTGACTGATAAATAAATGCATCTTCACCAGTGAGAGTTGCGTTAAGATTCCCAGCTAATTGCCCCGCTAAATTTGATGCTGTATTTAAAGGTGATGTCAATAAATCTACTGCGGAATCACTGGAAATACGCAATTGACTACGTAGCTCACCAGAAAAATCATCATCACTCTGTTCGTACGTCGTTATAGCACGTGAAATTGTTTTTATTTCATTCACTCGCTTTTTTAATAATGCGAGTGAATGAATATTAAAACTTCCTATGTCCGACTCAACAATGAAATGATAAAAACCTTCATCAATATCAACTGATTCAACTCGGTGATAAGTAGAAGATAGATAATCAGATGATAAAATCGCATTACTATTAATAATCGGATAGCTCTCATTCTCATTAGTTTTGGCAATCGACGAGATTGCCCATAGACTTACAAAAAAAATGATTTTTAGAAAGTTTTTAGCCATCGTAAGAAAAAGTGATTATCAGATTTTACCGTCGAGTCCCATTTGATAATACTTATGCACTATCTCTTCCTGATTTTCTAACAACCAATCAATATCTGGTTCATTGTTCATCGCTTTATGGATTGCTGCAGCTGTTGCTTTACGATGGATATCAAATAATATTTTATGATCTAAATTGTCGTCAGTAGCGACCGATGGGTTTAACCAAACAGAGACAATAATGCCTAAGTCATTCGCTTTTTCTTTTGGAATATCGCCGTTTCTAACTGCATCAAGTACACCATTTGCAGTCGCAGCCTGGACTGTACCCATAAGGATATTGGTATAGCGCTCTTTATTAACAGTGACTTTACTAACCATTAATGTCGCTGGTCGCACCATTGTATCGGTATTCAAAATAGCCAAAACCTTTGTATGACCTTTAACCTGCGCAGCCATTTGATTTGCAAAAGCAGTTCCAAAAGGACCATCCAATTCACCAATGACAACTTCTGGTTCTGCTGCTGTTCCAGGTGGACCACCGGCAACTAATGCTTCTCCAACACGCATTACAATACGTTCACTCATGTTTAATACTCCTTAAGTTATTTAAATATAAAATTTTTATGAAAAATCAGAAGGTACGCTGCAATACATCAACTAATCCTTACCTAGTTGTTTTGAAATATCATCAAGCAGGTTTTCATTTGCCGTAGCGGCATTCTTTTTGGCTTCTGCTGCTTTAAGCTTAATGCGCTTCATCATGTCCGTCTGCATTTGAATTTGTGTAATAGATGCCGCTTCTTCTTGCTGCTCATCTTCAAAAGCTTCTAAATCTCCGGCTATCTGGGCACGAAATCTTTCTTCTTGTTTTTTCTTCCTAATCAGATCAGCTTCATTCACCTGCTGAGCTGATTCAGTTAATTTTTCTCTGTGTTCTGCATCTTCTATTTCTCGTTCAGCTTCAACGACTTTTTCTTCAACGACTTTAATTTCTGTTTCAAGCTTTGCGCGCTGCTCTTTAGTATTGGTAGACTCCATTTGCTTTTCTTTCAATACTTTTGCTTGTTCTAATGCTTCTTGCTTAATTTTCTCAGCTTCCAATTTGGCTTGCTGAATTTGCTTCATTGCCACTTGGATACCTTTTGCTTCTTCTTCTAACTTCAGTCGTTCAACCTTTAATTTTGCTTCTTCTTCCGCATGCGTTTTATCGTGCGACTGCTTATATTCGTCTATCATTTTTTGGGCTTCTTGCTTAGCCCCTAATTTAGCTGCTTCTGCTTCTTCTTTTAAACGTTTTAATTCTTCAAACTCTTTATTATTGCGTTCATATTGCTCGGCCATTTTTTTACGTTCTTCATCTATCTCGGCTTTGGCTTCAGCCTGCAACTGACGTTCACGCTCTTCTTCTTCTAGCCGTTTCTTTTTACCTTCTTCTTCAAGTTTTTTCTTCGATGCTTCAACTGCTTCAAGTTGTTTTCTTGCAGCCTCATCAGCTTCCTGCCTAAGACGCTTTGCTTCTTCTATTTGTTTTTTAGCTTCTTCTGCTTGTTTTTCTAATGCTTCACGTTCCTTGCGTATATTTTCTTCCGCGGCCTCCTTTGCCTTCTGCAACTTTTCCATATCCTGAGCATTTTTGTTATAGATCTCTTCGAGCTTTTTCTTTTCTTCCTGCATTTGCTGATCAGATTCTGCTTGCAGTTTTTTGAGCCTGGCTTCTTCCTGCTCTGTTTTCTTTTTTGCCTCTGCTTCAGCCACCTTTTTCTGCGCTTCCAGTTTTTTCTTTTCTTCTTCTAATTTCTTTTTATTATCTTCAGCTTCTTTTTGTTTATTAGCATCTGCTTCAACATCTGCCTCTTTAGCCTTATCCATCCTGATCTGTGTTGTCTCAAGTTCAGCGTTCAACTTTTCAACACGAGCTTCGACATGTTCTGTTTCAACTTTCTCCGCTTGTTTTGCAGGCTCAGCCACTTTGGGTACGACAGTTTGCACTCCTACAGCTTCCGGATTATTAACTAAGCCACCATCCAGATAAGTTACATCGAAACCTCGTTCCGCTAATAGAAATGTGCCAGTTGAACTACGTCCACCAGTATCACAATAAAGAATATATATTAGTGAAGTATCAAGTTTATCGATTTGCAATCGCAATGAATTCAATGGGACATTAATACTATCTTCGATTGATGATTCTTTATGTTCATTTGGAAACCGAACATCTAACCACTTTGCACTACCTTCATTAACCAATGCATCAGCTTCATCAAATTTTAATGATTGTAAGGTTGGGTTTTTCACCAATTCAACAAATGTATCTTTTGCCAATTGCATCAAGACACCCTTAGTCATCATTGTAACGGTGGCATTACGTGTTGATTCAGAGATCAATGCTTCTTCACCAAAACTATCACCTACTTTTAGTTCGGCGAGCTTAACATCTTTACTTTGTGGTGTGGGTTTACGAGAGACTGCGCAACGTCCCTCTGAAATAATATAATAATGCTCACCAGGATCACCTTGATTTATAACAACGTCTCCGGCATTAAAGTCAATAGGTTCAAGTAATGCAAATAGTTGATGGATATTAGCTGTCGGTATACGAGAGAACAATTCAGACTGCAACATCATCGTCATCCAATCAGTATCATCATCAACACCATCAACGATATCAACTTCCATTTCAGAATTTGCTGATGTTAATGTCGGGTTAAGTGTACTTTCTTGAGCAAGTAACATCAGTTGATCGAGATTCTTACGTTCGATTAGTAGAACCTTAATTGCTGTCTTGGCTTTTACTGAGAATTGTCGAGGTTGTAATTGAGCTAATGCATATTTTGCTCTGTCACTACTGGATTCAATTACGCTGTCTAATTGCTTATTCGCATGCAGCTCAACCTCACCTTCTAGCAGATAATAGGAATAATCATCCTTATCACCTTGTTTGAAGATAAATCGAGATTTTTTGACTTCTAGAATTTGAGCGCGTTCCAACAATTTTTTTTGAAGATTGGGAGTTAACTCATTGATAGGTATTAGCTCTTCAATCCGCTTTCTGAGCTGATCATTCGTATCTGACATGGTCTTTTATAGAATTCTTTTTGCTAGTTACTATTATTATATTTGGTCAATCCAGACCAAAATCTTATTACATTTTAGGCCGAAATCAACTGAATTTCAGCGACGATTCAGTATTACATGATAAGCTTGGATTGTCAGCCAGACAGTTGACAAATGAGCTGTTTTTTTGCCATCGAATGCTAAGCGATTAGACCCATTAATATGACGTTAACTGAGCTTTTTAACCTGGAAAACAGCCTAAATCTGGATTCACGGATTTTAGCACTTCTCAGCGTTTTATTATTTTTTAGCCTAGTGCTTTTCGTACTCGGAATTAGGTGTTTTTTACGTAGAAAACTATTATCAGCAAGCATCCAAAGCCTTTCTGGTTTATCTTTATGCTTTGCAGTTCTTTTCTCTCTATCTTTTGTAATAAACTTGTATAGTTATGACCGTCTGACTTATGAACGTCCCATTGCCAATCTGACGTTTAAGCAACTTGGAGAGCAACAATTTCAAGTAGAAATATCATATCAAGATGAAAAGGAAAGCGCGTCTTACATTATTAATGGTGATGAGTGGCAAATTGATGCACGCATTATTAAGTGGTATGGCTGGGCACAAATATTAGGACTAAATGCGCAATACCGTTTAGAAAGAATCGGTGGTCGTTATAGTGATATTGAAGAAGAGTTAGAGAAAAATCGTACCGCTTATACTCTTACGTCTATAGATGATATTGATTATTGGAAACTAATTAATCGATATAAAAAATGGCTGCCATGGGTTGATGCCTATTATGGTAGCGCGACTTATTTGCCAATGTTGGATAATGCGTCATACAATTTATCGTTAACTCAAACAGGTTTAATTGCACGACCGCATGATACAAAGACAGAAGAACGACTTAAACTTTGGTAGACCTAAAACAGTATACTAATACATACACCCTCTTCATCTTTCAAATTGCTTGCCGAAATTTTTCCAGCATGAAATTCAGCAATTAATTTTGCAACGAAAAGGCCTAATCCTAAATGTGGCTCCGCTTCCGCTCTCTCATTACGAACCGAGACCATTGAATTAAATAATTCATCAAGCATATCTTCCGGTAAGTGTGGGCCTGAATTGATAACTTGTATCTGAATTGAACCTGACACATCTGACAAACTTACCACTATTTCCTTATCGGCATAGGAAAAGTCAACTGCATTAGCGACAAGCTTATCCAGCATTTGAAAAAATAAATCTTTATTAATTTTTAGCTTTAAATTGTTATCAGGTATTATTAAATTAAATAATTTATCAGGATAAGCTAGTTGATAACCTTCAATACATTGTTGTAAATATTTATTTAGATTAGTTTCTTCTTTATCCGCTTCTTGCAATGCTTGTTCTAATCGTGCCGCTTCACTTAACCGTGTTAGCAAGGTTTGTAATCGTTGCAAGCCTGTATCCGCAGCCTGAAGTATTTCTTTTCGACTATTTTCATTCTGCTCAGTTTGCAACCTATCTAAAGAAGACTTCACGATAGCCATCGGCGTACGTAATTCATGTGACAAGCGACTCGCCATACCTTCAAGGTAAATATGATACTGTTGTAAACGTTCAAGCATGTTGCCAAAACTTCGCGACAACTCACCAATCTCATCGCTTGAGTTACTCAATGAGATTTTACCTTTAACTTTTCCGTACTCATCTATTGCTTCCGTCGTTTCTCGGTTAAGTTTAATCAGCCGAGAAGATAAACGGCTTGCAAAAAGTAAAAGTAAAAAAACAATAATAATAAAAACAAATAAGGTTTTATTAAACAAACCGGCTAAAACTTGTCGTTGCATAATTTGGATATTATTTGTCGTCTCCTCAATGACAACGGCACCAATCACCTTATTATTGAACCATACCGGAGTTGCAGCGGAAACAATCACAGCTTTTCCATCTGGCGAAGAGCGCCAGCGTGTTTGTGTTTTACCAGATAACGCATCTATAACTTCTTTGCCTTGCAAACGAGATGCTCCCGCCAGATCGTCTTTGAAATAATCATAAGCAGGCGGCAGTAACAGTGTATATATAATGTTAAAGGCATTATCAGGAAAGACCCTTCGCAAACTGCCATTACTTGCAAGCACTTGTGCTGCATTATCAAGTACCCAAATTCGTCGTCCTTCACTACGTCCTTGTGAGTAAATAATTGACTCTATTCTTCTTGATGAACTGATAACCCTACCCGGCTCATCATAAGCTTTTTTGCCATAGGTACTAATCGAGCTTTGCTTTGTGGTATCTATATCATTAAAAACGAAACCAAGTCGTTGACCAATTAGATAGGTAGGTATTTTTATTTCAATATTGTACCCGGCTTCTGTTGTTTGCCAAACAGCTGAAGTATTAGTCAGGTTTTTCTTATTTCGTATTTCCACTCCATAAGCATCGAGTACTTCTTCATAGCGAAATGGTCGGATTAATCCCGGACCACTAGGTGCCAGATAATCTTTCTGTAGTCGTTGATATTGATCTCGATATACCAGCACAAAATGATCGCCATTAATATTGTCTGATTGGTCTAGAGTCGAATAAATTAACTCATCATCTTCAACCTGAATCAAGACAAAATAATAATGTTCATTCTTACTAATAATTAATTTAAAACTATCATTAGTTGATGAAGAACCAGAATGATAGGCATCAGACCAATCGATATAGGATTCCCAATCATCAATATAACCATCAAGTTGAACAGTGTTATTTAACCGATGAACGTATAACACACTTTCATCTTCATTAAAGCTGGTATCAAATAAACGTGGCTTATCATTTAAAGCACCTGCTACAGCATAGGCGGAATCGACGAGCGAAGCTTGCAAGGTATCCCTTAAGTAAGATTCCATTTGCCGCAAATAATCAAAGCCCATATAAGGAATAATTAACACTGCTATAGATAACAGCATCAATTTGCTACGTAGAGAAAATCTTATATTAGAATTACTCATAACTATTAAACCAATATTTAAAATAGTGATTTTTTTGTGAGAGTAAGGAACGGCACGTTGTATCGCGAAAAAAACGCATTTTAAACTAGGTTTTCCATCGATAGCCTATTCCATAAACAGTCTCTATATGATCAAAAGATTCATCGAGTTCTTTAAATTTTTTCCGAATGCGTTTTATATGTGAAGTAATAGTACCGTCATCAACATAAATATTTGAGTCCCCCATAAGCTGCTCTCTATTTTTTACATGACCGACTCTTTTTACCAAAGAATGTACCATCCAGAATTCAGTTAAACTTAAATCAACCGCAACACCATCCCACTCAACTTGAAATCGCTGTGCATCGATCATCAATTGTTCATGTTTAATCTGGTCAGATTCGGTTGTTGTTTGTAATGCTTTTACACGTCGAAACAACGCCGCTATTCGAGCAAGTATATGCGGCATGCTTGTTTCTTTACTTAGGTAATCATCCGCTCCTAAGCGTAGACCTGAAATAGTATCAAAATCCGAATCACGTGCTGTTAAAAAAATAATAGGTAATGTATTTGAAAGAGTTCTAATTTCACGACAAAGATCAAATCCCGCTTCAAACTCATCACCTAAACCAATATCCAGAATAGCTAAATCTGGTAGTTCCTTATTAATAACACACAATGCATCTTGCTTGTTATCACAGGTAATCACCTCATAACCTTGCTCTCGGATTGCTTTCGCATAGTTTTCACAAAGAATAGGTTCATCTTCAACCAAGATAATCTGTTTAGGCATCGACAACTCCGCTTTTATTGTTTTTACGTACTTTAGAGCGATTAAATGAAAATATAAATAGCCAGACATGCATTGCCATATTTCTGCCACATTTGATCATGGAATTTCCTCATTAGCTACCCAGCACTGCCATTTCCATGTTCTTTAATAGTCACCAGTTAACCAGAAACTGGTCAGTATAAAAACAGGAGAAATTCACGATGAAAATTTTTAACACAATATTGTTCATTAGCTTACTCGGTATTCAATCTATTGCTACTGCTGATGATATACAGCAGATCTCATCGGCAAAAGAAGGTACCGGTTTTGGTATTGGTGCTCTTATCGGTGGTTTATTAGCCGGTCCTCCAGGTGCGATTATTGGTGCAGCAGGCGGGAGCTGGTTTGGTACTCGCGAAACAGAAGCAGATAACACGATCGCTTCATTAGAAAAACAATTAAATGTAAAAAGTATTGAATTAGCTTATCAACAAAATGAGTTAGCCAATACTCGAGAAGCATTCAAACAAGAATTTCAACACGTCGTCCATAGCCAGGAAATTCAATCTTTAGAAAAACTCAGCCAAGGAATTTCATACGTAATTTATTATAAAACAAACGATGCTGAGATACGCAATGATATACGTCCTCAAATTCAACAACTTGTTGAATTAGTAAAACCCTATCCACAGATTAAAATTCAGATAGAAGGTCATGCCGACTATCGTGGTTCAGAAAGTTACAACATGAATCTAAGTAAAAAACGTATTAACAATGTTCGTTCAGAATTTATTAATGCCGGAATTTCTAGTCAGCGACTTCAATATCATGCTTATGGAGAACGACAATCAACAGCTCAGCAAGGTGACAACGAAGCTTATATGTTTGACCGCCGCGTAACGATTAATCTAACGCTTAACCATGAGGTTTAAACATCATGAAGACTAATCATGGTTTTTTAAACCCCCGCGTATTAATTGCTTCAGTAGGATTAAGTACCGGTTCTATTATTGCACTAGCCTTGTTCGTCTTAATAAATAGTATTCCTGCTAATGCTGGCGAACAAATAGAAGATCAGAGAAATGAATCCGAGGTAATAAAAAATATTGCTGACGTTGGTCAAGGCACACTGCTTTTTAAAAAAGACAATCAATATAGTAAAGCCGCTCAATTAGATATTGATGTAAACATGACGGTCACTGGCATGATAAATCGCGTCAGTGTTACTCAAAGCTTTAGTAATACAACCGAAAACTGGCAAGAAGGTATCTACGTTTTTCCTCTGCCTGAAAATGCAGCCGTTGATCAACTACGTTTGAAAATCGGCGAACGAATAATTGAAGGTCAAATAAAAGAAAAACAGGCGGCAAATAAAATTTATCAAAAAGCAAAGGCGCAAGGTAAGCAAGCTGCGCTGACTGAGCAAGAAAGACCAAATCTTTTCACGACCTCTGTCGCTAATATTCCACCTCATGAAACAATTAAAGTTGAAATTGAATATCAACAGATTGTCACTTATGACAATGGTGTCTTTTCTTTACGCTTCCCTATGGTTGTGGGACCACGCTACATCCCTGGAAATCAAATTATTGAAGAAAAACACACTAAAGGATTTTCTGGAAATGGTTGGGCAGTTAATACCGATGAAGTTGCCGATGCATCACGCATTACACCACCTGTGTTAACCCCTGGAAGTAAACGGATCAACAATGTATCAATAAAAATAAACCTTGATGCTGGTTTAGCTTTGGAAAAAATTGATAGTCCTTATCATGAAGTTTATATCGATAAACAGTCAGATCAATATCAAATAAGTTTGAAACAAGAATCAACACTGGCAAATCGTGATTTTGAACTAACTTGGCAACCACACCCCAGTGTTGCACCAAAAGCGGCATTATTTACAGAAAAGATAAATGGCGAAACATTCGCCATGATAATGATGGTTCCTCCAACTGTTGAGAAACCAGAGTCACTGACCAGAGAAATAATTTATGTTATCGATACCTCAGGTTCTATGGGTGGGCAATCTATTATTCAAGCCAGGGCGGCATTAGAATTAGCATTATCTCGTCTTAAGCAAGGTGATCATTTTAATATTATTCAGTTTAATTCACAAACTTCAAAGTTATTTCATCAATCAGAATTAGTCACACCAACATCAATACAACAAGCTATTAACTATGTGCGTTCACTAGACGCAGGTGGTGGTACTGAAATGGCCACAGCCTTACATGCAGCTTTAGCAAATCAAGATAATAGCAATGATCTACGCCAAGTAATATTTTTAACCGATGGCAGTATCGGTAACGAACAAGCTCTATTTGAAATAATACAAAACCAACTCGGGCGTAGTCGTTTATTCACGATAGGTATTGGTTCAGCACCTAATTCTCACTTTATGCAACGAGCAGCAAACTTTGGTCGAGGCACACACACCTATATTGGCAAAATTGATGAAGTACAGAAAAAAATGCGTGCATTATTTGAAAAGATAGAAAATCCTGTATTAAAAGATATCAGTATTGATTGGACGCAAACAGATATGGAAATATGGCCACAAAAAATCACCGACCTTTACCAAGGTGAACCATTATTAATTACAGCTAAAACAAAACATTTATTAGGCGATGTAAAAATAACAGGTCAAGTAGCAAATAATAATTGGTCTTCAAGTTTAAAACTTAACGGCGGTCAAAAAAGAAAAGGGGTTTCTACACTTTGGGCCAGAAATAAAATTGCTGCATTGATGAAACAAAAACGCGATGCTGAATTTGAATCAATAAAAGAAACTATTATTGAAACAGCATTACAACATCATTTAGTTAGCAAATTTACCAGCTTAGTTGCCGTTGATGTCACTCCTGTTCGACCAAAACATAACAAACTTGATTCAAAATCTATTCCAACACATTTACCCGAAGGTTGGGATTACAACAAAGTTTTTGGTCAACAGTTTCCTGCAACAGCTACTGATGCACGACTGAACTTTATCATTGGTTTGATATTAATTTTACTTACTTTTTTAATCAACCTAACCCGTCGTCATGATTCATACGTTTAAAAAATTATTGTTGATAGTCCTCCCCCTCTGTGGCCTATGGTTTATGGGACAAGGATCCTATATCCATGCCAAAGCGGTGTTAGCACAGTTTCTCCTGGAGTCAGCATGGTCAGAAACGCTTGAAGGCCAAAAGGAGGTGAAACCTTGGCCTTGGGCAGATACCTGGCCAATTGCTCGTCTTAGTGCGCCTGCTTACGGTATTAGCCACATCGTCCTGGCCGGAGCCAGTGGTTCTTCACTGGCTTTTGGCCCAGGGCATCTTTTTGGTAGTGCCAAACCCGAAGAGAAAGGCAACATTATTATCTCTGGTCATAGGGATACTCATTTCTCTTTTTTAGAAAATATAAAAAAAGGAGATCACATAGAACTTCAGTCAAATAAAAAAACAAGTGCTTATCAAGTAACCAACATACAGATTATTGATAAAACAAAGATTGAAACTATTCCTGTCGATACAGAACATAAATTAATTTTAATCACCTGTTACCCTTTTGATGCTATTCAAGCTGGCGGTCCTTTGCGCTACATGATCACCGCTAAATATAAACATTCTTTTATTCTTAGTTGAGGAAACCTTATGCATGCATTATTAAAATCAAGTAGTGAATCCCCTGTTACTATAGAACGGCAATTGAAACTAATTGAACAAGTTAATCCTGTATTAAGTAATCAATGCCGGCGGCGCTTACGTTATATGCATATGCGCAGTTTCGATTGGGAGCAAGGAGGATTATTGTCAACGGTTAAATTTATTGATCGTGATAGCGTAGAGTATTCATTAGTAGTTGCTGCTAATCATGAAAAAAGTGAAGCGCGTATGGCGCAATTAACTTTAGATAACGCTATATCACTTGTAGACTCCGTCTGGGGCGGCGTTTATCAATATTCTACTCAAGGTAAATGGGACGTACCGCATTACCGTAAAACAATCTCTGCACAAGCCGGTCACTTAAGGCTTTATTCATTAGCTTTTGCACAATTAAAATTTGATCGTTACTTAAATGTAACAAATTCTATTTTATCTTATGTTAAAGAATTCATGGTATCAGACGTCGGTGCTTTCTATTCAGGACAAGCAGACACCATTGCTGGAATAAACCCAACAGACTTTTTTTCACTAGATAAATCTAATCGTCAAAAGATCGGTATTCCCGATATAGATAAACGCATATTAACCCGAGAAAATGGCTGGATGATAGAAGCTTTGGCAACACATTATGAATATTGTGGCAGCCAACAAAGTTTAAGTCTGGCAATCAATGCTGCAAATTGGATTAATGAGCATTGTCGCTTAGATAACGGGGCTTACCTAACAAATATTATGGCTAATAAACCACACCATCTATCTGATACCTTGTCTATGGCTAGAGCAATGCTACAACTTTATCGTTCTACATTAGAAAAAAAGTATCTTGACTACGCTTGTGTCTCTGCTGAGTTTATATATGAAAATTTCAAAAATGAACTGTGTGGATTTAACAGTAGTCTACTTTTAAATGACCAAGCAACTGCACTACGTCAAATAGATGAAAATATCTCTTTGTCACGCTTTGCTAATCTTTTATTTCACTACAGTGAAAAACCACTATTTAAAAAAATGACCAATCAAGGATTACGTTATCTATGTATCCCTGAAGTTGCTACAGCACGTATGGAAGAAGCCGGCATATTACTTACCGATCGTGAAGTAATGAATCCCCCTTTAAAAATTAATATCTATGGAAATGAGAGCAGCCCATTAGTCAATAAATTTAAAACTATCGCACATAGGCACGAAGGTTGGTTTAAAGTATTGAATCTATATCAATCAAAACTTGCTTATGCGTCTATTGAAATTGATGGAATAAAATCAAGACCTGTCACGACACCCGAAAAACTCAGTCATTTAATACAAGTTCATTAAAGCGATTTAATTTCTTGACAGCCACAGAAAATGAGCAGAAACTCGCGCGCCTATGAATACTCAATCACACATGCTTTTAATTTCACTTTGGCAACGTTGCGAGCTGAAGCGCGTCGCCTGTTGTCTGTGTGCTGAAGAGAATCATCGTTCATAATTAATTAGTAGTACAAGATTCTATAAAAGGCCACAGGTGACAAACCTGTGGCCTTTTTTTTTATGTACAGGACGTACAGTATGCTGTGGGCGCATGGATGTGCGTGAACGGCGTGCATCTATGGATGAAAGATTTAGATTGGCATTATTTTCTAATCATGAAAATCCGTAGCGACAATTTATTGGAGAACTCTAATGCAGTTAATAACAGCCTATATTTCTGTCGTACTTATATGGGCAACGACACCACTCACTATCCAATGGAGCAGTGAAACAGGTTTTTTATTTGGCATATCAAGCCGAATAATTCTTGGCGCCATCATTGCGCTAAGTTTAATTTCATTATTAGGAAAAAAGATCGCCTGGAATAACAAAGCACTCCAAACCTATACTGCAAGTGGATTAGGAATCTTTGCTGCGATGACGAGTGTTTACTGGAGCTCACAATTCATTCCTTCAGGTTGGATATCTATCATTTATGGTGTCACACCGATTTTCACAGGCTTGCTTGCTATGAAAATATTAGGTGAGCGTGGGCTTAGTCTTTATCGTCTAATTGCTATCGCTTTGGGCATGTTAGGCCTATTTATCATGTTTCAAACAGGACTCGAAATTTCACCCTACACAAGTTATGGCATTTTTGGAGTATTGATGTCATCAATTTTTTATTCCGTAAGTATGGTTATGGTTAAAAAGATCAATGCTGATATCGATACATATTCGACCATGACGGGAGGGTTAATTGTCGCAGCGTTATTGTTTTTAATTATCTGGGCTATCTTTGGAATTGATATACCTGCGGAGATCCCAAATCGTACTGGTTATTCGATACTGTATCTTGCAATAGTCGGTTCCGTAATTGGTTTTTTCCTGTTTTATTACATATTAAAACGGGTTGAAGCAACACGTGTGTCATTAATTACGCTCTTAACACCGGTTAGCGCTCTAATTTTGGGACATTTTCTAAATGATGAACCAATTACTCTTGAGATCGTCATTGGCTGCGCATTTATCTTATCGGGCTTGCTTTTATTCGAATTTGAAGGTGCAATAAGGCGTATAACAATAACCAACATAGAGGATTAGTCATGAGTGAATCAATTCTGTCAATAATAACGAACTTTGTTATTGCTGCTGCCATTTTATTTGGAGGTATCTGGCTGGCAAAACGTATAAAGAAATATATTGCTGCAACAATGGAAAAAAGAGAAGTTGATGCACTTCTTGCCTCATTCTCAAGCAACATTGCTTATGTTGCTCTGGTTGCCTTTGTTGTTATAGCAGCTCTAGGTCAACTCGGAATTCAGACAACCTCATTCGTCGCCATTATCGGTGCCGCAGGTTTGGCTATTGCTCTTTCTTTACAAGGCTCCTTATCCAACTTTGCATCAGGTGTCATGATTGTTGCCTTTCGACCTTTTAAGGTGGGTGACTTTGTCGAAGCAGGTGGCGTTTCAGGTGTTGTCGAAGGCATACAGATATTTTCAACACAAATGCGTACCGGTGATAACAAAGAAATTATCGTTCCTAATTCAAATATAACCGGTGGAAATATCACCAATTACTCTGCCAAAGATACTCGTCGCGTCGATATGGTATTCGGCATTGGTTACGATGATGACATCAAAAAAGCAAAAGAGATTCTTATTAAACTACTCGAAGAAGATGAACGTGTGTTAAAAGATCCAGAACCTGTCGTTGCTGTATCTGAACTTGCTGATAGCAGCGTAAACTTTGTAGTACGCCCTTGGGTAAATTCTGCCGATTTTTGGGGTGTTAAGTTTGATTACACTGAAGCGGTAAAATTGACGTTTGATAAAGAAGGAATTTCTATCCCCTACCCACAACAAGATGTGCATATGCATACTGTAGAGTAAGTATTTCACTCATACATCGGTGGTGGTAATAAACCACCACCGATTTCTTCTTTTTAATTAAATATAAATTCTAATTATTTTTTTAAGCAGTAACTAACCATAAAGCATGAATTACCGCAGGCAAGTAAAACAAAAAGCATAAAACGATATTGATTATTAAATCTTTACCGGCACCTTTTTTCAAGAAGACAGCAAGT
>JAJFKK010000112.1 GCA_021773245.1 Gammaproteobacteria bacterium
ATATCCACAAAGATATGCATTTTCTTAATATAGCGTTCTTTGGTTTGCGGGATTTTAGTATGAACCGAGATGGGCACAATCGACGCATCTTCGGCCGTATAAGGGGCTTTTATTTCAAGAATATTCTGCTCAGTACCTTCGGTAATGACTCTATCCTGAAAATTCTGCTTTCTCAGGTTCTTTTCCCATGCCGCATCCGAGACATTTAAACGATGATCTGCGGGTTGAATATCGGCGTAAGCTAAATAAGAAAATTGCATTAACAAAAAAATCGTTAATACTTTGAATATATTGAAAATTTTCATAACCTTAACCTCTTTTTATTTCCCATTTATATACTCATATGGGGTTTAAATAGCAATAATTGACTCTATTTAAACAAATTTTGCCTAGGACTGTCTGTAACTCAAGTTACATTAGATAGTATTTAAACTGTATTCGTTCAGTTTTTCTCTGTCCAGTAGCACGATTTTACCTCGCTGACTATCGATCCAGCCTTGGCGTTCCCATTCATTAACATGTCGACTAATAACTTCACGCACACTGCCCATATCCATAGCTAACTTTTGATGTGTAGTATGAATGGTATTACTGTTATCAGCGACTTTCAGAAGGTAGCGAGCCAAGCGAATATCAATTCGGCTAAATGCAACCTCATTGACAAGAAGAATTAGCTCTGAGAGTAAGTTTCCATAATTATCGTGTACAAATGAACGAAACTTTACTGACATTGCCATTAATTTATTAAAGTCTGACTCAGGAATTGCGGCAAGCAATGTGTCTTGTTCGGCAATACTTTCAGCAGGAAATGTGGTTTCCCCCATTAAACAGGACGTAGTCAAAACACATGTTTGACCCGTTGCGACTCGGTATAGCAAGATTTCACGACCCGATTCAGAACTTCGGTAAACTCGTGTTTGTCCACCCAAACACATCAAATAATTACTACAATCCCAACCCGGTTGATAAGCTATTTCACCTTTAGCAAGTTGTTTGAATGAAACAACGCTTTTTAACATATCCAGCTCAGCTGCTTCTAATTCCTTCAACGCAGGAAATAATTCCAGCCATTGGTTAACGTATTCCGCTTTTTTCAATCGTCACTCTACCTTACAAGTATTTATTCGCTCTAATTTTAGTAGTAAAAACGTGATATTAGTTTCAAATATAAATAATAATCAGTATGTTTATTATAAATCACTTTTGTTCAATAGAAATACGCCTTCACCGCCATTTTCAAACTCTAACCAGATAAAGGGCAGATCGGGATAGCGCTCAATCAACGCATCCATGCTGTTACCTACTTCGACAGCGATAAGGCCATCCTCATTGAGAAAAGCTGACGCCTGTTTTAATATTTTTCCAACTAATTCCAAGCCATATTCATTTGCCTGAAGCGCATGCCTAGGTTCATGAGAATACTCTTCTGGTAATGATTCCATTTCATCACGGCCGACGTAGGGAGGATTGCTTATAATCAAATCATATTTTTTATTGGGTAACTGTTCGAATAAATTTGATTTATATAAATGAACTCTTTCCTCAAGTTCATGTAGCTCTATATTTTTCTTTGCCACTTCAATTGCATCATCATCAATATCGACTGCATCAATTACAGCATGTGGAAATTCATAAGCACAGGCAATCGGAATACAAGCACTACCCGTTCCTATATCAAGGATTGAATTAACATTATCAAATGACAGCCATGGCATAAATTGCGAAGTAATTAATTCAGCAAAGGGAGATCGAGGTATTAACACTCGTTCATCAACATAAAATTGTCGTCCAGCGAACCATGCCTGATTAACAAGATAAGCAACTGGAACACGTTGATTAATTCGTTTATCAACTAAGCGTTCAATCTTTTCGAGCAACTCTTTTTGAATTGGTTTATCTAAAGTTTCATTATCACAATCAAACTCCAATCCTGCTGCAACCATTATCAAATAAAATGCTTCATCAAGCGCATTATCAGTGCCATGACCATAAAACAAATCTACTTGAGAAAATTTTTTTTCGGTACGCTGTATCAAATCGCGCACACTGATTGATTGATTCACAATTTATTATTGTATGGGGGAATAACCGGGAATTTTTTCGAAATCAATATCGTCAATCTGTTTTTTACTAAGATGTTTATTGGCATATTCAAGATAGATTTTTTCATGCATAAAAATATCGAAGAGATCAGCATCAACATGATTATCCAATTTCATTTGTCCTAAGATGGTTAAAGACTGTGATAATGTCATTGCCTTTTTATAAGGTCTGTCACTAGCAGTTAATGCTTCAAATACATCTGCTATGGCAATCATCCTTGCTTGCACTGACATCTGTTGTTTAGTTAATT
This sequence comes from Gammaproteobacteria bacterium, assembly GCA_021773245.1. Taxonomy (GTDB): domain Bacteria; phylum Pseudomonadota; class Gammaproteobacteria; order Eutrophobiales; family Eutrophobiaceae; genus UBA7359. The sequence continues at coordinate 2,354 of JAJFKK010000112.1, forward strand.
TATTTGGATAGCCGGTACCATCCATTTTTTCATGATGCCCACCTGCAAATTCAGGTACGCGAGTAAGGTGCTTAGGGTAAGGCAACGACTCAAGCATCTTGATCGTAACCGACACATGGTTGTTTATGATTTCTCTTTCTCTTATTGAAAGTGTGCCACGCCCTATTTCCAAATTTTGTATTTCTTCTTCGCCCAACAACTTAACTGTTTTACCTTCCGGGTTAACATAAGTTCTTTTAGCAATACCTTCTATCCGAGTTATATCTTCAGCTGAAATGGATTCGCCGCCAACATTATATTTGCGGATATCATTTCTTTCCTTTGATAAGGTTGATAACTCATTTTGCAATGTTTGATCAATTGCCAACTCATTATCAACATCACTATTAAATTCTTCCAGTTTAGTTTTAAGTGAATTAATCACTGCATCACGCTTTAAAACTTCAAATGACATATCCACCATATTGATACGATCAAATATCGTTTCCAGTTTTGTTCCTTTATCAACAACATATTCTGGTGTCGTGATCTTCCCACAATCATGCAACCAGGCAGCAACATCAAGCTCATAGATTTCATCATCCGTCATTTTGAAATCTTTTAATGGTCCTTTATCAAAATTGTTTACCGCAACTGCCAGCATATTAGTTAACACTGGGACGCGTCGACAATGCCCTGCTGTATAGGGTGACTTTTCATCAATCGCATCGGCGATTAGCTGTATAAAAGAATCAAAAAGATTTTTTTGTGCTTCGATTAAAGCTGTATTGGTAATGGTCACCGCTGCTTGTGAAGCAAGCGACTCAACAACTTGCTGGCCTAAAGGTGAAAAGGGACGAACTGTTTTTGAATCTTCTTCAGTCGCATTAATAAGTTGTAATACACCAATGATGTCATTTTCATGATTCGTCATCGGCACCGTTAAAAATGAAGTTGAACGATAGCCCATTTTGCTATCAAAATTACGTGTTCCAGAAAAATCAAATTCCTCGCTCGCATAAGCATCAGGAATGTTTACTGTTTCACCACTAATAACAGCACGAGCAGCAACCATATGATCATTAGGCTTTCCTTCATCGTCATAAAGTGCAATCGGATAGAAAACAATTTCCTCACCGCTGGTACCACCTTTATGGATATTTAAAGATCGATTATGAAGAATTTCAAATTTGAGATGCTGATCATCTGTACGAGAATATAATGTGCCACCATCCGCATTGGTGATTTCCATTGCCTTTACTAAAATCAATTCTAGTAAAGAGTCATGATCCTTTTCTGCAGATAAGGCTATACCGATTTCGTTGAGTTCACGAAGTAGATTCGAAATATTTTTTTCAGAATATTCCATACTTAGTCCAAGAAATGATTTCATCTCATTCTAGGGTATGAAACCTAAAGAGTGAAATGAAAAATCGAATGATGGGGCAGTTTCGCCCCATCACGACTTATTATTTCAAATTTAGTCCGCTAAGGTTACGATTAGGCTGTTCAACTTATTAACAAAACTGGCTGGATCATCTAGCTGTCCACCTTCACTTAATAAAGCCTGATCAAATAGAATTTGAGACCAATCTGCAAATAAGTCTTCATCAGACTCAACATCTATCTTTTTAACAATAGGATGATCCGGATTAATTTCCAATATTGGCTTCGAACCAGGAATACTTTGCCCTGAAGCTTTGAGTATCTGCTCCATATGACGTCCCATATCATGTTCGTCAGTGACTAAGCAGGCTGGAGAGGTTGTTAAACGCGATGTAGCGCGAACTTCTTTTACTTTCTCTTCCAATACTTTGCTTATTCGTTTTGCGAGTTTGTCATAATCCTTACTTTTCTTTTCATCCTCTTTCTTTTCATCTTCATCCTGAATATCACCTAAATCGAGAGCACCCTTATTAACAGACTGCAATGGCTTTCCATCAAATTCGTTTAAATGAGATGTCACCCATTCATCAATAGGATCTGAGAACAACAAGACCTCAATACCTTTCTTTTTGAATATCTCAAGATGAGGACTGTTTTTAGCCTTGGCATAGGTATCGGCTGTTACATAGTAAATTGCCTTTTGACCTTCTTGCATACGTTCAACATAATCTTTCAATGCAACATTCTGTTCTTCTGTATCTTCATGTGTACTGGAAAAACGAAATAGATTTGATAAATCTTCTTTATGATCCGGTGCATCAATAACACCTTCTTTTAAGACCTTGCCAAAAATTTTCCAGAACTCTGCATATTTTTCCTGATCTTTTTCAGACATCGTTTTTAGCAAGCTGAGAACTTTTTTCGTACAACCTGAACGAATCGAATCGATCACTTTGTTATGTTGCAAAATTTCACGCGAGACATTTAATGGCAAATCATCTGAATCGACTACACCACGAACAAAACGCAACCATGATGGAATTAATTGATCGGCATCATCCATAATAAACACGCGACGTACATATAGCTTTACGCCATGGCGTTGATCTCTATCCCAAAGATCGAATGGAGCTCGTGCAGGTATATATAAGAGTGAACGGTATTCGAGTTTACCTTCGACTTTGCTATGGACATGCGCCATCGGATCTTCAAAGTCATGACCAACATGCTTATAAAATTCGTTATATTCTTCGTCAGTAATATCTTTTTTATTTCGTGCCCAGAGAGCAGTAGCACTATTAACTGTTTCTTCTACTGTCTCAAACTTCGGTTCTTTTTTATCACCCTCTTCTTGCTCGTCTTTTTCCTTACCTTCTTCTACTTCTTCTTTTATCTCGACTTGCTTATCCATAACAATCGGTAAAGAAATATGATCAGAATACTTGGTGATAATGCCTTTCAAACTATAATCATTTAAAAATTCATCCATATCATCACGCAGATGTAATATAACTTTCGTACCACGTTTATCTTGCTCTGATGTTTCGATGGTGTAGTCATTTTCACCTTCTGATGTCCAACGAACGCCCTCTTCTTTTCCAAGTCCTGCACGTCGAGTAATTACTTCAACTTTTTTAGCTACAATAAAACACGAATAAAAACCAACACCAAATTGACCTATTAACTGAGAGTCTTTGGTTTGATCACCCGTTAATGCTTCAAAGAATTGTTTAGTGCCTGATTTTGCAATAGTACCGAGATGTTCAATAACATCTTCACGTGACATACCGATACCATTATCAATGACCGTTATTGT
>JAJFKK010000113.1 GCA_021773245.1 Gammaproteobacteria bacterium
CAATGGTGTGTGCGCTTTATGACGACTCACATAATCGTGTAACATCTCATGCCATTGTTCATCTGCCGTAATTTTTCGCAATACCGGAAAGCTGTTTCCTATAAAACTTTGTATGTTGTTATAAACAAGCTCACGATAAACCGCTATACGTCGATCTTCTACACCTTCCGGTGCAGGATTATTTTCTGGATCACGCATATGTTTCGTGAATACATTCTGAACGTCTTTAAAACTTTCAGCTTTGTTGTTGTTTGTTAGATTCGTCATTGCTCTTATTTTTTGTTTGGTAATAGCTAATCGTTTCAACTTCTTTTAGCAATGTCTCTAATGGCGGGATATTAAAATCTCTTTCCAGTAAGGTTGGAAATACACCAAAATGTTCATAGGCCACATCCAGCAATTGCCAGACTGGGTCGATGACATCGGCACCATGGGTATCAACACGCAGGTCTTCTGCCTCGACATAATGGCCGGCAATATGCGCATAGGCGATTCGATCACCCGGTAAGGCCTTAAGAAAGGCTTCGGCGTCATAGTTATGATTTATACTGTTCACATAGATATTATTAATATCGATGTGGAACAGGCAATCTGCTTCTCCCAATACCGCATTTACAAACTCTATTTCCTCCATCTCTTTACCGATAGCAGCATAATAAGATGCATTCTCCATCGCCATACGTTGACCAATAATATCTTGAGTACGCATAATTCTTTCTGCAACGTAATGCACCGCTTCTTCAGTAAAAGGTATTGGCATCAGATCATATAGATGGCCTTCGTCGGCACAATAACTAAGGTGTTCGCTATAAATATGCATGTTATGCGTTTCAAGAAATTGCTTAACACGACGAATAAATGCTTCATCAAGCGGAGCCTGACCACCGATGTTTAATGAGAGCCCATGACAGACCATAGGAATTTGTTCTGAAATTTTACGGAACTGACGTCCTAATTGACCACCGACATCGATCCAGTTCTCGGGCGCCACTTCCATAAAATCTATTTGGGAGGGAATCTTATCTGCAAGCGAGCCGATAAAGGCTCGCCGCAGACCTAACCCTGCACCCTGTACAGGATAATTTTTAGACATATTGTGCAGACTCAGACTTATTTCTTATCACCACACTTGCCTTCGCCACACTTACCTTCTTCTTTCTTTTTATCGCCGCACTTACCTTCGCCGCATTTGCCTTCTTCTTTCTTGTCGCCACATGAACCTTCAGCTTTCTTGTCACCACAAGAGCCTTCAGCTTTCTTGTCACCACAAGAACCTTCAGCTTTCTTGTCGCCACAAGAACCTTCAGCTTTCTTGTCGCCACAGCTACCTTCTTCAGCAACCATGTAACCACTACCTAGATCGGTCATATTAAATGGGTTATCGGCAGCATTAACAATCGGGCTTGCAGATAGTGAAATCGCAAATGTGGTACCTAATGCAACGGCTAATGGGTTAAGTTTTTTATTGTCTGACATCTTTAAATCTCCTGGAGGTTTTACAAAAAAATAATCCCTTCAAATGGGAAAAATTCTATATTTTTAAAAATAACTTTGTATAGCAAAGCTAACCATTCAATCGAAAATAGTTCCTCCTCTGCCACACAGATATATTGACTTACCTATGTCCCAAAAGTTTCCAGAACAAAAGAACAATTATTACATCTTTATACAGATATTGATCAGAATCACTATGTTATCGTGATTTATTATAACTAATTGTATATAAAGACAATATCAACTCACGTCAATGATGAAATGATTAGTCAAAAGGTTACAGTTTAACTTTGACAGTGTCTGTTTTTCTAGCTTGCCCCAACATAAACAAAGATATAGTAATCAGACAGAGTACTAAGGATACAAAGCATAGCGGTATTAAATTAGCTGTCTTGGGGCAAACATCACCCTTGGTTAACTCTAAGCTTGTCCCAAATAAAGCAATTAAAAACGTGATAGACCAAGCTGGTAGAAATAAACTGCTACGAAGCACTGCTTTTTGTATAAACAATGAGACAAACATCAAGCCATAAGCAATCGTTACAACATAGCAGATGACCAGACCTGCTATGTGAGGACACAAATGTTCTCCGGTAAAATTGGCGTAAGACACATTAAGTCCACCTAAAAACCCGAAGCCAATCAATAGCCATAACAGGGTTGTTGCGAGTTTATATCGCATAATAAATTAATGATTATTCTGCGTTAGAAGGTCAACAAGGTATCAACAAATTCACCATTCTGGTTAGAAGATGTGCCGTCCAAATAATCCACCTGAACATCTACTGCACTACCTTCACCTAAACCAAATATCAGGATATGCGATTGGTCTGAACACAGTCCTTCACCAGAAATAAATGGCTTATATAGTTTACTACCGTCTGTTCGAGTTACCGTTACCATGGCGCCTATAGAATTGACTGTATCGGCAAGTTTAACTTTTAAATAATGATTTTTCTGTGCCTGACTAATGAATGCCTTAGGTTTATCTTTAAGGTTTATATGAACAACATCCGGCGCACCATCCTGATTAAAATCAGCCGTGATAGGTGAAATACTGTAAAACTTGTTATCAATACCAACAGCCTCACTCACTTCGGCGAATTCACCATTTTGGTTTTGTAACATAAAACGTCCTGGTAGACGTAGGAAAGGAAATCGATGTGGAGGACACCCGATGTAATTCTCAGAAACCACCAGATCATCCAATCCATCCAGATTGAAGTCTTCAAATATTGCACCCCATGAAAATTCATAGTCGGCTACCTTTCTTGCTTCGGCAACATCTTCAAAGATAAAACCACCTTTATTCTCTAACATAATCCACTTGGTATTTAAACTTTGATCTTCTCGCAAATCGCCTTTAACCATGAACGTTGGCGCCGTTGAACCAACATTAGAGAAAAACAAATCCACCAAGCCATCATTGTTATAATCACTGACGGCAATGCCCATAGGATAGCCATATTGTTCGGAATTCGGGTTAGGCATGTTTTCAAACTTACTATCACCCCTATTTTTCCAGGTCCTGATTTGACCGGTATCATGTGCGACAACCAAATCTTCCAAACCGTCATTATCAAGATCAACAAACACACCTTGAAAGGTATTGTGTTTGTAATAAAGACCAGATGTCTCAGTTATATCGGTAAAAGTATTGTCACCATTATTTAGCAACATGGCACTGGTGCCACCATAACCTTCCTTGTTAAAAATATTTTG
>JAJFKK010000114.1 GCA_021773245.1 Gammaproteobacteria bacterium
AATAATGGTGGCCAGGGACAGAATCGAACTGCCGACACGAGGATTTTCAGTCCTCTGCTCTACCGACTGAGCTACCTGGCCATTATTGCGGTGAACAAAAAGACGCGTATTAAACCGGTATAGTTGAACCACGTCAAGTTAGACGTTATACCATTCACGATCTTTGATGAACGGCATGTCATTTCTCTGGATCTACAAATTCCTTAGGTGCTTCTGAACCATCCCCAAAGAAAAATTTTTCCATCTCTTCTTCAAGGAATGTGCGGGCTTTTGGCTCAATTGGGGTTAATCGATATTCATTTATTAACATGGTCTGATGTCCCAGCCACATTTTCCATGCTTCCTGTGAGACTTGTTCATAAACCCGTTTTCCTAACTCACCCGGGTAAGTTAATGTAGTTAATCCTTCCGCTTCTTTATCAAGCTTGACACAATGTACCTTACGACTCATTCAAGACCACCTTTTTGTTATTTAATTCTTTTAGCAATGACACAACCGGAGCTGGAAACCCTAATTTAGAGTTTTCAGCCGGACTTACCCATTGGGATAGTCCTTCATCATTTACCCTATTTACCTGCCCTTCTAGTCTGATATGAACAGGTTTAATCTTCAAATGAAAATGGCTAAATGTATGTTTAAAGCTCTTATATTTAGTCTGCTGCTTAATCTTACAAGCAAATTGTTTTTTAATTTCTCCAGCCATCAACTCATTAGATGAAAACTCTGGAAAACACCAAAGTCCACCCCAAATTCCTGTTGGCGGACGTTGTTGCAATAGTACTTCACCTTTGTTGTTTTCAATAATAGCAAACACCGTTTCTCTATCCGGTATGATCTTTTTCGGTTTTGAAGCCGGAAATTCATGTTGTCTGCCTGTCTTTTTAGCAAAACAGGACGTTGTAAATGGGCATGCCTGACAGTCCGGGTTACGGCGAACACAAATTGTTGCACCCAAGTCCATAATAGCCTGTGTATAGTCTCTAACTGAGTCATCAGAGGGTGTGTGTGCCTCAGCATAAGACCAGAGTTCATCTTCAACCTGTTTCTTACCTGACCAGCCTTCTATACCGTGATAACGGCTTAAGACACGCTTAACATTACCATCAAGTATAGGGTGACGTTTTTCTCTAGCTAAAGACAAAATTGCACCTGCTGTAGAGCGGCCTATCCCGGGTAGAGCCATCATCTCGTCTAAAGTACAGGGAAACTGTCCCTTATAGTCTTCTACTATTGTTTTTGCAGCTTTAAAACAATTCCTGGCTCGTGCGTAGTAACCCAAACCAGTCCAAAGATGTAACACATTATCCAGATTCGCTTTAGCTAAAGCTTCTACATTTGGAAATTCTTTTATAAAACGTTCAAAGTAGGGAATAACCGTCATAACCTGAGTTTGTTGTAACATGATCTCAGAGATCCAAACACGATAAGGTGTTTGCTCAAGTTGCCATGGCAGATCATGCCGACCATGTTTATCAAACCAGGCAAGTAAGCGACTTGAAAATTCTTTGCTCACTACTAAGAATCAATATTTAGAACAATTTATCAAATATATCTTTGATTACTTTTTCCTGAACATTTTCTGCAGGAGCTTGGGGTGTCACTTGTTGTTCTCCGGATGCATCTGGAACAGGAGCCGTACTTTTCTTTTTTACACCAATTTCTTCAAAAAGTTTATCAACAACTGCTTTTTTAACAATAGTAGATGCGATTGCGCCTACATCAGGCTTACAACTTTTATCAGCAATCTTTCCTTTACATTTGATCGGGACATCATGTCCACCTATGTTATAGGTTTTTTCTCCTTGTTTAACATTCGTTGCATCAGCTTTTGCTATTAACGTATATTTCCATGTTTCATCGTTAAGATTTAATAACATCCCTTTACCTGTGACACTAAAACCCGAACCGAGCATTAACAAATCGTGGTTATCTATGATTCCGTTATGAATATCCAATGTTGCTGTTAACTTATCAAACTCTGTTTTTTCTCCTGGGTCAGGTGTGCCGAAATTTTTGCTCTCAATCATAATTTCTACTTGATGCAAAACATTTTTTACATCAACACCAATCAAAGTACCTTTTTCAAATAAGATATCACCTGTCCCTGACAAGGTATTTCGTAATGTATTGATGTCGGCACCTTTAGAGGATAACGCTAAGGAAATGTTTGCTGTTCCTTTTGCATTAGCTGATCCCACAACATCTGTTAATAAAGGTTCAGCTTCGACACCGCTTAACTTTGTATTCATTGTTAGCTTTGGAAGTTTACCTGTTGCATCAAGATGTATATCACCAGCGTAGGCGCCTTGATAAAGTTTTGCCGTAGCAGGTATTAGTTTAATATCGCCTTTATCGGCACGAATACTGAGTTCCATATCGGACAGTCTTGCATTAGAAATAACTAAACTTCCCATTGCAAAATCACCTTTAATTTTTATTGCTTGTAATGTTTCTATCGGGAGTCCGGTAGCGGCACCAACTGCAACAGCTTCCGGGGTAACAGCTTTCGTTTCTGCTTGTGGCGGTAAATATCTATCCGCATTAAGTTTGTCTACACCTAAACCAAATTCAATATCTAACGGTGAAAGACGTTTAATATTAATCTCTCCCTGCAATTTCGTTTCATCTAACTCGGCTTTTAACCCTTGAAGAGACAAGCTAGTTGTTGTTCCACTGAAGGCCGTAGACATGGCAACATGTTTCAATACATTAGGATCTGCTGTTTTCGGTACTTCTTTATTTATCGATTTCATAAATTGTCGTAAATCAAATGGCGCGATAGCTATTTGACCAGAGATAGCGGGTGCGGTTTTGATTTGTGAGGCTTTGATATCGCCTTTGACATCTAATCCCAAGCCCGTTACTTGCAAACCACTTAGGTTGAAAGTTTCTTTATCAAGATTAATTTCAGAGTCTGCTTGTACCGTTAACTTAACGGGTGAATTAGGAATATTTTTGCCAGAGAAGACGCCTTCTAGCGAAAAAGGTTTTAGACTAAGGTTAGTTCCATTACCGTTAATATTTGTATTGATATTAATTGATTTTATAACTTGAGCAACATCTCCGTGACCTAAGGCGGTCAGTAATGGCTTTGGCGTATTACTATTAACAACAAGTTTACCCTTCATGTTGCCATTACTTTTCTGAATATTATCGCCTTTCAAATTACCACTAACTTTAAATCCAAACGCATTAGCATTTAGCGAAGGTAAATCAATTTTTCCAGCAGCAATATCTGCATCGAATTGCGCATTGATATCAAATTCTTTCTGCGTAAGTTTGCCAAGATTCTTTGCCAACTCACTATTACCACCTTGCAAGCTTCCAGCAATTTGCATTAACAACGGTAAATTAGGTCCCTTCGCTTTTAACACGCCACTAAATGCGGGCGAATCTGAATTTAATTTTTTTGCTTTTAAATTTCCTTCTGCCGTCATCCCCAATGCTTTAATAGACAAAGCCGGTATAGAAATCATATTGGTTTTTGAATCGGTATTAAACGTCGTTTCAATATCAAATGTTTTAGAAGCCGATGACAGTTGATTTGTCAGTGAGGTAATTTCATCTTTTCCTAATCCTTTTAATTGCGCCATTATCGATATTAATAAAGGTAGATCTTTACCACTGACTTGAAGCTCTCCATTAACCGCCGGAACATCTGAATTAATTTGTTTACCATTAACCTTGCCTGTCGCTGTCATTCCTAATGCATTTACAGATAAGCTCGGGATATCAACTACACCACTTTTTAAATCAACATCAAAATCGGTTTGAATATCGAATGGTTTTGCAGCTGAAGCAAGTTTAGATGAAAGTGATTTTATATTTTGACTACCTTCACCCATAAATTGCGATGCAATTTTAATTAGCGCGGGAAAATCTGCACCATTTGCTTTCAATTTGCCTTTAGCTGCTGGCGACTCTGATCCTATATTGCGCGCATAGATTTCTGCATTAATGTTATTACCAAGAAGCTTAATATCCAGCTTGCTCACATCGATATCATTTCTACTTGTATCCGCATTAAATGACGTACTGATATTGAACGTTTTATCTGTCATCTTTGCTACTTGGCTCGCCAAAGGTTCTATTTCAATTATCTTTAGAAGCTGAGCTAAATCCTTTCCTTTAATATCAATCTCGCCAGCAACATCAGGTTTTCCAGAAAGAATCTTTGAGGCATTAACTTGCCCTTTTACTTCTGTGTCGAATGCCGTTAAATCAAGTGAGTTAATTTCTGCCGTCTCTTTATTAACATCAACACTGATCTCTGAACTCAATTTAACTAATGCCTCGCCACCGGGAATTTCTTTACCTTTTACTTTCGCTTCTAATAACATGGGTTTTAAAAGCAGTACGTCACCACTATTTTCATAAGCAACTGTACCTTTAAACTGAATATCAGCTGATAACGCTGGCTTTGAAGCCGAAGCATTTAAATTGGCAGAAAGCTCAATCGGCTCACCAAACTTTAACTCGCCGGTACTAATATTCGCGCCTGTTACTTTGTATTCAAGACCTTGTTGCTTATCATCCCAATAAAGATTGGCATCTTTAATATCTATACCACCCAATACTAATGCCGCTAACGGTGTCGACTGACTACTTTCTTCTGCTTTATCTTTTGGTTTGATTAAGTCATCCCAATTAGTCACGCCTTTCTCATTTCTTGCCAGATTGATTGTTGCGCCATGTAAAATAAGCGTATCCATTTCCAGTTCTTTTCGAAGTAACGGTAACAACTTAACTCGCGCTTTGATGGTATTAGCTTGCAAAAACGCTTTATCACCAAAACCAGTGGCATTACCCACTCTTATTCCTGCAACATCAAGCCCTAACCAGGGGTAATAACTAAGTTTAATATCACCATCAAATTTTATATCTCGTCCTGTTTCTTCTTTTAGAGTACTGGTAATCGAACCTTTATAATCATTGGGATCGATATACGCCAAGGTGATGACGACGGCAGCAATGGCTAATACGATGATTAAACCTGTACCAAAAAATAACTTAAGTAATAATTTCATTGTGTATATATCCGCATCATTCGTTTATTAGTTTTTTGAGTCTGGCAATTGCCAACTTCACTTGTTCCGGTGCTGTACCACCCACATGGTTTCTGGCTGAAATGGAACCTTCCAGTTCCAGTACGGCAAAGACATCATCTTTAATGACATCAGAGAATTGCTGTAGTTCAGGTAGTATAAGTTCAGACAAGGTCTTGTTATGTTGAATAGCAAACTGAACCGTTTTACCAACCACCTCATGTGCATCACGAAACGCGAGACCATTGACGACTAAATAATCGGCAAGGTCAGTCGCAGTAGCAAAACCCGATGCAGCCATTTGGTACATCTTTTCTCTATTAACAGTAATCGTTGGTATCAATCCAGTATAAGCAATCAAACACATCTTTACGGTATCAATTGCATCAAACAGGCTTTCTTTATCTTCCTGATTATCACGGTTATACGCCAAAGGCTGTCCTTTCATTAACGTTAGTAAAGACATTAAATCTCCATAGACTCTACCCGTTTTACCTCGGACCAATTCGGGAATATCCGGATTTTTCTTTTGCGGCATAATAGACGAACCGGTACACCAAGCATCGCCCATATCAATAAAACCATTCGCTTGAGACATCCAGATAATTAATTCTTCTGAAAATCGAGATAAATGCATCATGATTAAACTCGCCGCAGCAGAAAATTCTATCGCAAAGTCTCTATCACTGACTGAATCCAATGAATTTTGCGTGACACCATCAAAACCGAGCTGCTCAGCTACATACTCTCTATCAATAGGATAGCTGGTACCTGCTAATGCAGCTGCGCCCAAAGGCAAAACATTCAATCTTTTTCGACAATCCTGAAGACGAGCCCTATCACGCAATAACATCTCTGCCCAAGCCATAAGATGATGACCAAATGTCACTGGCTGCGCTGATTGCATATGCGTGAAACCTGGCATAATGGTGTCATATTGTTCCGACGCTAGCTCTAGTAGAGCATTTAACGCTTCATTCAATTTTTCGCAAATAAGATCAATTTCATCACGCAAATAAAGCCTAATATCAGTCGCCACTTGGTCATTTCTCGACCTACCGGTATGTAATTTTTTACCGACATCGCCTATTCCTTTTACTAACGCTGTCTCAATGTTCATATGAACATCTTCAAGTTTGGTTGACCATTTAAACTGATTAGAATTGATACTTTCCTCAATTTGCTCTAATCCACTAATAATCTGTTCACATTCAGTTTTCGTGATTACACTCACTTTTGCTAGCATACGCACGTGAGCTATTGAACCCATAATGTCATAATGAGCCAAGCGTTGATCATAGGAGACCGACTCTGTGAATATCTCAACAAATTCATCGGTAGGGGCTGTAAATCTCCCTCCCCAAGGTTTTTCTGTATTATCTGTAGTCATAACTTAGTAATCTAATTTTCTATTGATGACAGTATAAACTTAATCGAACCATTTTCAGATGCCAAAATTGAACAAACAAGATAAAAGCAGCTTTCTACCTGATTTTTGTAGCGTAGACGTCTTGTTTATCGTTGTTTTAAGTGCTGAATTACTAGCAATCGTCTTGTCACTAGCTCTTCCCCTCTATTCACGAGATATTTTATTTGATCTGGCAATGAACTCTCTCTTTATTCAATGGATTTCACTTAGTTGCGTCGGTTTACTTTGCATTCTTAAAAAGTACATATCTAACTTATCAGAAAGACGCGCTGCAACATTAAGTTACTTAATCATTCTTGTCGTGGCATTTATAATCTCTGAAATGGCTTGGTGGTCGCTATATGTTTATCCAAATAAACTTGTGCCGACACGAGACTTTCACCTCTTATTCTTACTTCGATCAATGAGTATCTCAGCTATTGTTGGCGCTATCGTTTTACGCTACCTCTATGTGCAACATCAATGGCGAAAAAATATTGAAGCTGTAGCAACATCACGATATCAAGCTTTGCAATCTAGAATAAGGCCACATTTTTTATTTAATTGCATGAATACCATTGCCAGTCTGACACGCAAAGCACCCAAATTAGCGGAACAATCTGTTGAAGATTTAGCTGATTTATTTCGTGCAAGCTTATTAGAGCCGACTGAACTTTATAAAATTTCTGAGGAATGGAAATTATGCAAACGCTATCTTCGTATAGAAGATCATCGTTTAGGTGACCGGCTGAATATTGAATGGGATATCAGTTCTCTACCGGAAGATGCGTTACTTCCCCCCCTTAGCTTGCAACCCTTAGTCGAAAATGCAATTTATCATGGTATCGAACGTTTACCGGAAGGCGGCACCATTCAAATAATAGGGACTTTAAATGATAACTTACTCCATTTAAATTTTATTAATCCATTACCAGCCACTAATATAGAAGACACACATAAAGGAAATAAACATGCTCAAGAAAATATTAGTCAGCGTTTAAATGCAATCTTTGGAGAAAAAAGTAATTTGATCGTCAAAAATACCGATAAGCAATACAGCGTTGAATTAACACTGCCATATAAGCGTTATGAAAATACTGATAGTTGATGACGAAGCATTAGCTCGAGATAGATTACATGATCTTGTGCTCGAATTATATCCAGATGCAACTACTATTGAAGCAACGAATGGAATCGATGCTTTAGAAAAAGTAACTGAGCACTTGCCGAAGATTGTTCTATTGGATATTCGTATGCCAGGTATGGATGGTCTTGAAATGGCAAACCATTTATTGCACGTAGAAACACCACCTGCCATTATTTTTACAACTGCTTATCAAGACCACGCCTTAAGTGCTTTTGACGCAAATGCAGTTGATTATCTACTTAAGCCAATTCGAAAAGAACGCCTTAAAATAGCCATCGAGCGTGCTTCAGAAGTTAATCGAACTAAACTAACATCACTTAGAGAATCTGAAGAAATTGCATCTGTACGCACCCATCTTAGTGCTTTAATTCAGGGAAACATCCAGTTAATACCCATTGAAAATATTTATTACCTTAAAGCAGATCAAAAGTACGTTACGGCAGCCTGGCCTGGCGGAGAAATATTGCTTGATGAACCACTCATCTCGCTTGAAGCCGAATTTAAGAATTATTTTATTCGTATTCACCGAAATGCATTAATCGCAGCTAACTATATTGAGAGTTTACGAAAAACAGCTGACGGGCAACACACGATTAAATTATCTGATATGCCGCTCGAATTAACAGTAAGTAGACGCCACCTTCCCGATGTAAAAAAAATAATTAAACTACGCTAGTAATCTCTCTTGCTGCGGCAAGCAATGCTAATCGTGCAATAACACCATAAGTGTAAAATCGATTTTGCCGACAATCCATGTCTTGATTTGGATCAGGTGAAATACAACAATCATCAAATGCTAATGGCTCAAAACGCATACCCGGTGCGTTAAGATTCTGGCTTGCTGAACGTTTATCATGTACGCGATAAAACCCACCTACCACTTGATGATCCAACATATAAACAACGGGCTCAGCAACAGTTTCTTCTGCTCCCCATGTTTCGTGTGTATACACCCCTTCCTGAATGATGACCTTAGTTACTTTTTTACCTTCTTTCGTCGTTGCCATTTTTGTTCTTTCTTTTCGGTTTAATTCAGTAATTTCATCGACACTACGTATCGTCATCACACCCATACCATAAGTACCCGCATCTGCTTTAACCATAACAAAAGGTTCACAATTAACATTGTGTTCATCGTATTTAGTTTTTATCGCAGATAATAAAGACTCCACATTTTTAGATAAACAATCAACGCCCTCACGTTTCATAAAATCGACTTCACCGCAATTTCGAAACATAGGATCGATTAACCAGGGATCCATATCTACTAAAGAAGCAAACTCCTGAGCAACTTGTTGATAAAAACCAAAGTGATCAGATTTTAGTCGAGAAGACCAACCTAGACTCATAGGCGGGGTAATCGTTTGTTCAATATTATTTAAAATTTCAGGCATACCGGTCGCCAGATCATTATTTAATAAAATAAGGTCTGGATTAAAATCATTGACAAGTACGCGATCGCCATCTCTTACCACAGGTTCCAACAAAACGGATTTTGATGATTCAAGATCTATTTTTGTTGGCGCATCAATATCCGGCATTAGACTTCCAATACGCGTTTCAAAGCCTGCTTTTTCTATCATCGATTGAAGGCTGGCAATATTTTCTAAGTAAAATAAATTGCGAGTGTGATTCTCAGGAATAATTAAGATTTTATCAATTGGCTGCTTAATATGTTCAACCGCCATTTGAATGGCTTGAATACATAGAGCTTCAAAGGCAGGATTAAGATTATTAAATCCAGCAGGAAATAAATTAGTGTCGACTGGAGCTATTTTGTAACCCGCATTTCGTAAATCAACGGAAGCATAAAATGGCGCATTTATTTGTCGCCAAGCACTTCTAAACCAACTTTCGATTGAGACCTGGTTTTCTAAAATTAAACGCTCTAGATTCTGAAAAGGTCCAGTCAAAGCCGTTGTTAAATGAGGAACTGTTGTAATTTCATTCATGATTATTGATTTAATTGTGAATTGTCTAATTATTGTGATTGCTGTCTAGGACATATGAGGGTAACAACAGTTTAATTCAAGTCACCCCAAAGTTGCTGAGCGTTACTGACCGCACTAACGACTGCTGTTTCAGCACGTAAAATCCTCGGCCCTAAACTAATCGGAACCATATTTTTCTCTATCGCTTCTTTTACCTCAGTATCACTAAAACCACCTTCAGGACCGATAATTATTAACAGCTCGTTATTCTCAACAGTAATCTCTGGCATCGCTTTTTGACTACCCGGATGTAAAATAAAACGCGTTGTTGAAGCTTCAAAAACCACACATTCTCTAAACGAAATTGGCTCCAAAAGTTGAGTTAAACGACTTCTACCGCATTGTTCAGTAGCGTTGATAATAATATTATTCCAATGTGTCATTTTATTTTTTACGCGATCGTCTAGTAACTTTACATTACTAAATTCAGACATAACAGGAATGATCTTGTGTACACCAAGCTCAACTGCTTTTTGAATTGAATAATCCATATGTTGGCCGCGGGCAATACCCAGACATAGGGTTATTTTTAAGGGTGATTCATTATCAATCTTAACTGATTCTTTTATTTGAACTTTCGCATTTTTTTTTGTCAATTCAAGAATAGTTGATTCAAACTCATAACCTGCATTATTAAATAATTTAATAGCATCTCCTGAACGCATTCTAAGTACGTGAGATAGGTGGTGAGATTTATCCTTAGCCAAGGATATTTGGTCACCTGAAGATAAATCAATATCTATAAAAAGTCGTGGGATTCGCATTACTTATTTACAGTTCATATTTATTTTTTGAGCCTACTATCTGTTATGATAATACACTTTATATATCACGAGATATTTAATAAATATAACACCAATAAATTCATATATGATTAAAAGTATAAAAGCTTATTTTGAAGATCTGTTTCAAAATAGTGACGAAAACAATCCAATTAAACATACTATTGAACTGGCTAGTGCTGCTTTAATGATTGAGATAAGTCTAGCTGACGACCACATTCATGAAAAAGAGCGAGGTGTTATTAATAAAATTTTAGCTGATGATTTCGAAATGGAGCAAGTCGAAATAACTGAGCTTATTAATCTGGCAGAAGAAGAAGTTGACCACGCTGTTTCTTTACATGAGTTCACGCGACTTCTTAACGATACTCTCTCCAGACAAGAGAAAATTACTATTATTGAAAATTTGTGGCGAGTAGCCTACGCTGATTCTATTATTGATAAATACGAAGAATACTATATTAGGAAAGTTGCTGACTTACTTTATATTTCCCATTCAGACTACATCCAATCAAAATTAAAAGCATCCGAGTAATATTTATCAGGCTTTTGGCTCAATTAATAACTTTATTAATCGGTCTTCAAGTTCAATACGAGTTGTTAATTCTTCACCCAACATTGAGACATCTTCTGGAAATTGATCAAGCGTTCGATCTTTATTTTCAGGATTGTATTTTTCATCAAAAGCAAGTGCAATCTGGGTTGATTGCTCAATCCTGGGATATATTTCCATAGCAAGATCGGAAACCGCTTTTCGACGTTCTTTGCCTTCTACGATTCGTTCGTATAAACCAAAATGAGCAGCAGCAATATAATCAACTAAAACTTGTATAAATTCTTCAAGATCAGTCTCTAATTGTGATGAGCTAGCAGTTGAACTATCTGATGAAACTTGGAGTAATAATGACAACAACTGATTTCGCTCTTTGAGCATATGTTGGATCAGTTCCTGGCTTCCAGCACGCCTTTCCTGTATTTCGCTTATTTGTTCTTTCATTTACCATGCCATCCATTTAAGAGAATAATCCATATTCCAATTATTATTAAAGGTACTTTTAAATCATATAATGCCACGACTAAAATACTCGTCAACTACTACAATGGTTGAATATAAGAATTAGCTTATCTATCTGTAAATTCACTATATTTTTTAAACCCTGTATCAGATAAACTGCTATAGATTATTGACAAAAAAAGTAAATCACTATAAATCTATTCTTCTTAAATTTATGACCGAGCTAAGTATTCAAAATCAATAACATGGAAATACCTGGTTATAAAATAGAAAAAGAAATCGGCAAGGGCGGAATGGCGACTGTTTATCTCGCTATTCAAGAATCTCTTGAGCGTTCTGTCGTCTTAAAAATTCTCGACAGGGTCCAAAGTGTCACTTCCGAAGAGATGACACAGCGTTTTGTTGATGAAGGTAGAATTGTTGCATCATTACACCACCCTAATATCGTCACAATTTATGATATTGGTCTATCAGGTGAAGAGCTATATATTTCAATGGAATATGTGCATGGCGGCGATTTAAAAAAACGTATGGAGTCGCATGTTTCTCCGAAAATTGCACTCGATATAGTTGCAAAAATCGGTTCCGCATTACAAAGCGCCCACTCACATAACGTTATTCATCGAGATGTAAAACCAGCGAACATTCTTTTTCGGCAAGACGGTACACCGCTATTAACAGATTTTGGTATCGCTAAACAAACTGACTATGATAAAGACCTCACATCTACTGGTATATTTCTAGGCAGCCCTAATTATGTTAGTCCAGAACAAGCCGATGGAAAAAGAGCAGATGGCCGTTCTGATATATATAGTCTTGGCTGCATATTCTACGAAATGTTAACCGGCTATAAGCCTTATCATTCCGACTCAGTAATAGATATTGTTATTCAGCATAAAACCTCACCTGTACCAACTCTACCTGAAAAATTCTCAATATATCAATCTTTGTTAGACAGGATGATGGCCAAGAACCTTGAAGAGCGTTTTGAAAATGCGGAAGAAATGCTTAAGAGCATAGCAAAACTTCAAACTATCGAAGAAAGTAGTAATAATGAGATAATACCGGACTTTGACATTACGGGTCATACGCAGCAAAAGAACTCGGAAAAAGAAACGAAGAAAAAATTTAGCGGAATCTTAATAAGTTTATTAATTTTTTCAGCGATATTCTTTTTTGGATTACAATTCGTTGAAATTAAATTAAAAAGCTCTGATGTGAAAGTTGATAAAATATCAACAAATAGTGTTTTACCATCAACAACAATCGATACGACAAGTAATCTTGCAGAACAAACGATTGAAACAATTAAATCTAAACCAGAGACTATTTCTGAAACTGAAAACCTTGCTAACACCGACACGCCTGAAGAGACTAATAGTAGTACTAACATTGAAAAGCCTAAAAAGCCCGCCTCTGAGCAAGTGATACAAGCTCTATCGTGGCTTGGCAAACAAAGTCTGGATGAATTTAAATTAACATATCCGCCGAAAGATAACGCTTATTACTACTTTTCGCGATTACTAGAGTTGCAGCCCAATAATCGATCAGCTTATGAGGGTATTCTCGCGATCGCTGAACGTTATGTCATTCTTGCTGAACGCTCTCTAGCAAATAATGAAATGGAAAAAACTAAAACTTATGTTGAAATAGGGCTGCAGATTGACCCTGGAAATGAAGCATTATTATCTTTAAAGTCTTTGTCTGGCAATCAAAAAACCGGCTTTTGGCAAACCATTAAATCTTTCTTCTAAAACATTATTCAAGAGCTTGCTTTGCATCCTGAGTACGTGATTCCTCCCAGTCGGTAATAATAGCTTTTAACTCATCTAAACTTTGCTCGGCAAGGTTAGCTTCGCTCTGTTGTTCTTCCTTATTTTCTTTAGGAAATAACGCTTCGGTTATTAATTCAATCGTAGATTCCTGCTGAACCTTTTCTTCACGAGTAGTTTCCTTATTTGTCTCAGGCTTATCCTTAATTTGCTTCTTCCTCGTTTTCTCTGCTTTAGCTATTTTTTCCTGAGCTTTTTGCTTATCTTCTTCAACCAAAATAAATGCTTCTTCCCGCATACGCTGACGTACTTCATCTGAAACGTTAACCGCTGTATCGTCTATTAAGCGACCGTTATCAAATACAAATACTCTGGGTCCGCCAGCAGTACTTCGATACCATGCTGGGGGTTTACCTGATAACTGCGTGGTTTCAACACCCGGTTCCGTCCACTGATACATTCGAGCTTCAACCGAAATAGCAGTAATCAAAAAAAGTAAGACTAATATAATTCGCATATTTTTTGCACCTGACGACTTTCTTTAAGTATATACCCGTGATACTTGGAAATGCATATTTATAGCACGCCCGTTTTCATCCATGGCGGCGTCGCCTATAGCGCCTACTGTTGGTGCTCCTCTTTGCAGGGAGCGACCATGCGCATCGTCTCGCCTTGCCCTGAATAAAAACAAACGCACTCTAAAACACACATTTCCAAGTATCACGGGTATATGACAAATTTGTGTACAGCGTATTTTTGTTAATACTAAATTTAACTCTAGTTCTCAACACCTATACATTTTAGATAAGCATCTTCAAGGTTGCCAGCTTCATACTGCTCACAGCATTCAATCGGTGAGCCGTTAAAGCATATATTTCCATCGTGTAAAATGACAATACGATCACAAATACTTTCTACATCCGCTAATAAATGCGTACTAAAAAAAAGTGTTTGGCCTGATTTCTTTAAATTAATCAAATGTCGCTTTAAATAAGCACGTGCTTTTGGATCCAATCCGCTCATTGGTTCATCAAATAGAAGCATGGGTCGTTGACTTATAAAACAAGATGCCAAACCGAGTTTTTGCGCCATTCCTTTTGAGTATTGTCGAACTGATTTTTTTAACGCTGAAATGTCGAGATCGAGAACTTTGAAGATCTCAGCTATCTCAGTCTCATTTGTTTGAACCTGATTCAACTCGGCCATATAAGAAATAAAATCTTTTCCAGTTAAATAGTAAGGTGGTAAAAACTTTTCGGGAAGAAATGATAGCGATTGACGCGATGCTGTTTCTCTGTGCGACTGTCCAAAAATTTCAATCTTGCCTGTTTTTATGGAAATAAAATCAAGTATAGATTTTATTAAGGTTGTTTTACCTGCTCCATTAACACCAACCAAACCAATATATTCACCTTGATTAACAGATAAATTAATATCGCTTAGTACATCGTGCTTACCATAATGCTGGTTTAACTGTTCAATTTTAAGCGCTAATTCAGTCATTAATAATTTTTTGCTTATGAAATTTCATCTACGAATATTACATTGTCGCTATATTTTCTAAGTTACTTTACGGATGACGAATGTAAAAATGCCCGCAATTAGCGGGCATTTTAACTTATTATTAAATGATAACTTTAATACAAAAAGACCTGACCACAATCTTGATCATCATCAAACACATCGTATATATCTGTGGCAGCTTCAGTACCAGCCGCACTAGGTGAAGCTGTCGCTCCTGCTACTGTAGAACAAGTAGCAAAATTTGTTGCTTTACCTACCGTGAAGACAACAGCCGATTCAGCTTCAGTTAAACGTAATACACCGGTATTCGGTAAACCATCATCCAACTTCACATCTAATTCTCGGGCAATGCTTACCGGCACATTTATTCCCAAATGAAGGTTGAGACGAACACCTGGTGTTGCTGCAACGTCAGTGTAACCATCATTACGAGTTAATATCAAAGGTGCATTATAAGCGTTTATAGGAGCAGTGTTGTTATAGATGGTTGTACCAACCCCTGTTTCAGCAGTTATTGCTGCGGTCGGTAAAGTAAAACCACCCGCTAGAAAGTTAGCTCGTGCCAATTGTTCCCATACGCCTGCCGCTTCTACTAGAGTATTATCTACACCGCCATTACCGTTACCACCATTAAATATGGTCACACCAATTGCAGGTATTGCAGCTGCGGTAGTCATATCACCCGGTACCTGACGATAGCGATCAATAAAACCATAGTAAGCGGCCTGAACACCGGAATTTTGATCGGCCAGATTACGAACTCTAGCACCATTGATTAATTCTTGACCTTTAAGGATACCGCCCAATAGCAATCCAATAATGACCAAAACAATTGCTATTTCAACTAAGGTAAAACCTTTTTGTTTATTAATATTCATTTTTCTCTCTCTCTATAAATAATGCATTTACCGTTATTGCTAATTTACATTGCAGAGATCATACCAAAGTTATAAGTGCTTGATTATATTATAAAAGCATACATCTTGTTAAAGTTATTTATTAAAAATTGATGAGCTATCAACACTAATTGACGAAATATCAACAGATCCTACTTAGTAAGGCTTTAACCTTATATTTAGTTCTTATCTTGATTTAAACAATAATTTATTTTTCTCTTCTAGGTATTATTAGTATGCTCACACATACTTGCTCTTATTATATTAAAGATAACAATGCCTGAAATATCAAAAACTGATCTAGTAAAAATATCAATTACCTTCAGCGTATTCATGATGTTTATTTCCGGAGCAATTGGCTTGATTGAAATTACTATCAGTCAAAACCCCATCTTCAGCATCAACAGTAAACTCTTCAATTCCTCAGGAAACTATAATCTTGCTATCAACAATATACTTTTCACCAAAGAATTTAGTTTACTGCTAATTTCAGGCTTACTGCTCACCGTAGCTTTGCCCTTACTAGCACCATTAAAAGCATTCTTACTTACATTCGTATTGCTTTTGAGTACATCTGCGCTTGCTTCTTACAGCCCTAACGTTGCTTTAATACCAATAGAATATTGCTTCTTAACTATATTCGTTATTTATATTGTTAATGTATTGATTAGTTACGTTATTGAAATACAAACGAAACAAAAATTGATGACAACATTTGGACAATACATTCCTCCTCACCTTGTTAATGAATTAAGCCGCTTACCAAAAGAGCTCTCATTAGAAGGTGAATCAAGAACATTGACCGTTTTCTTTTGTGACTTACTGAGTTTCACCAGTATTTCAGAAGAATTAAATCCTAAGCAATTAAATAAATTACTTAATGAGTATTTTACTGTCATGACTGAGATACTTTTTAAACATGATGGCACGATAGATAAATACATTGGCGATGCAATAATGGCTTTCTGGAACGCACCGACAAAACAGGAACAACACGCTCAGCGTTCTGTTGAGGCTGCTTTGGAAATGGATATTGCTATAAAGGATCTGGCCAAAACCTTTATTGCACGCGGCTGGCCTGGCCCGTCTATGGGAATAGGAATAAATACAGGTCGCGCTAATGTAGGCAACATGGGTTCAAAATATCGGATGACATACACAGCAATAGGCGATGCCGTTAATCTTGCTTCTCGAATAGAAAGTCTAACACGAACATATCAAGTGCCCATTATCATCAGTGAACACACGTACAAGCAACTAGATGGCATTTGTTGTAGAGAACTTGATCAAGTCAAAGTAAAAGGGAAAAAACAATTAACTCGACTATTTCAACCCTTATGTTATGAGAAAGAAGTCAGTAATCAACTAAAAGAGAAACTGATTCTACATAATGAAGCAATTGAACTTTACTATGAGAAAAAATATAGAAATGTCAGTCGATTATTTAAAGAAATTTATGAAATGGACAAAACAGATGCGTATTACAAAATTATGATAAAAAAAGTATTGGAGCTACAAAACCAAAAATAAAACGAAACTACTCACCCTTTTTTTGACGTTGCTCGATCTCTTCTAGCCGCTGGCCTAGAAATTTTCTTTGATGCGCATCTTGAAGCTCACCACTCTCGAGTAAACCACCAATAATTATCTTGGCGCTTTCAAGCTCACCCATATCTTCCAATATAAAAATCTCCATTTGTTTAGCCCAGTAAGGAACATTATCACCCTTTGCATATTGACGAATGAGTTTTGCAATATCGAGAGCCAAAGCAACATCTTTCACTCTATGCTTGGCCATGTAGACTGCATGGGCCATAGTCGCCCACCGTTCATTTGGTTTTTCAATAAACTTATTGCTAACGTAGGCTATCATCTTTCTCTGTTTTTCTTCATCTTGCACTTCGGCATAAAAACGGATTGCCGCCAATAAAGGATATTGGATTTTATTATCAACCTCTAAAATTAAATTCATCCATTGGATCACTCTATCGTAATTCAATTCTTTCAAAGGAATACTGACGCCGGGCTGATTATCGAATGCTTGTAACCAAAGCATTAGGAGCTTAGCTGCCGAAACGGAATCATCAAGACTAGCTAGCCTAATAAATGAAGCTTTTGGTGGCTCTGGTAAGGCATGACGTTTAGCGACAAAGTTAGTAAAAGTAAAATGCCAAAAACACTGTATAAAAAAACTTAATATCAGAACAGCTAGGATACTTTTCGGGACAAATGAAATACTTCTGGTTTGTTTTACATAAAGATTCATTGAGTCATCTACAATTCTTTTCTGTATAGATCAAATAGAGCTACACATGAAATTAAACTCACATAAATTAAAGTCTGGCTGACGACAATTAGTATGTCAGTTTTAACGTCTGGCAAATAAACAAGCCAATCTGTTTGAGTAAATTTATAAATATCAGGAATAATATAAGCTATAACATCCAACATACTGTTAATAAATTTATAACTGAATGAACCTGAAGCCACAATAGGAGAGTCACTGATTAATTGAATAGCTTCTATAGATCTAGACAGAATATAAAATGCAGTAACCACGCTAAATGAAATAGTTATGCTGTTAAACGAAAATAAACATAACAAACTTAATGCAATAATAATTAGCAATTCACAAAAGAGTGAAAACGACCATAGCAATGACATATTAACTGGCGCATAAAAGCATAAACAGCAAAAACTCATAAAAGAAATTATAAGCGCTGCGACTGAAAAACCACAAAATTTTCCAAAATAGTATGACGATCGTGGCACAGGATGTGAAAGTATTAATTCAAAACCTTTATCATTAAATTCACGTACCATGCTGGTAATAACAAACAAGCCCATTGTAAAAACAGAAAACAAACGTAAAGTCGAACCAAGAATTGCAGATTGCATTTGGAGGCCTTCAGTAATAGCAAGCTCACCAATGAACAATGATATACAGAACAAGGTTATGAAACCTAGAAGAATGAAAATAAGAAACTTATCACGTATTGCTTCCCAAATAGAATATTTGGCAATCGTTAATAATAGATTATGATTCATAACATATAATTCTTTCAAAAATTAGGACTGGAAGCTTGTATCTCAGTTAATATATCAAAAAGCACGTCATCTTGAACTTATTTATGGCCACTATTATTAATAAATTGATTCAAAAAAGAGAACTTATCATTCTAATAATGATGCTGGAAATGCTGCATCTGTCTATATGGGTTGATTTTGGTAGCATAATATCCCGTTCTTTCATGCTCAGCCATCTTGGCCTCTTCTTACTATGGCAACCAGTCTGGCGTGGCGATGAAAAGCTAAGCATAGAAAATACTATTCTATTTATCGTCTTCACGCTTGCACTTACATTTTCGTTAAATCTTTGGTTACTCTTTGCATGGCTGATTCTTTTAATTGGTTTCATTAGCGGCCGTGTAACTATGGATAGAAATGAAAGAAAGATTTATGTCATAGCATTAGGTTTTCTGGTTCTTCAATTGCTCTTCGCCTGCGTGCCAGGCTTAGCCAATGTTAATATTGAACACAAACCACTTTTTTATATTTTGCTTCCTGTCCTTCCAATATTAATAATATTTTTCCCAAAGTCTAATTCAAAGCATCATGTACAGATTGTAGATTTTATTCATTCTATAACAACAGCCATGCTTACAAGCCTGGTTTCTCTTGGCAGCCTGTTAATCATGTTTCTAAATGACACGTCTTATTTTACTGCGCTTACCCAAACTTCGATAGCAATTGGTGGTTTTATAATATGCATTACCTGGTTAATAACATCGCAATCACGCTTTAGCGGTGTTACTCAGTTATGGTCTAGTTATATGCTTAATATCGGAACACCGCTTGAACTTTGGTTAACTGAATTATCTCGATTTTCTGAAAGACAACAAGACCCTGAAGAATTTCTAAAAGTTGCCATTAATGGATTATTAAAATTATCCTGGATTGACGGCATCAAATGGACCAGCATAGAGTCTAACGGTGAGAGTGGTCAAATCACTACTCACAAAACTTTTTTTATTACGAATAACATTACCTTTACCATATATACCAGTAACAGAATGGGCGGCGCTTTACATGTTCATTGTAATTTACTAGTACAATTAGTTGAAAATTTTTACACTGCTAAAATTAAAGAAAAAATACTCACTCAACAGGCTCACTTAAAAGCGATTTATGAGACTGGCGCTCGAATTACACACGATATAAAAAACTTATTGCAGTCTCTACAAGCAATAACCAGCATAGTTACTCATGATACTGATGGCGCCAGTCTCAAAGTCTCACAACAAGTCTTAAAAAAACAATTACCAAATTTAACACAACGTTTGCAACTGGCATTAGACAAACTACAAACTCCACAAGACCAAAATAAAGAAGAAGTTTATCTTAAAGATTGGTGGGAAGATCTTAAAAAAAGAAATTCTCATAATAAAATAATATTTCAACATGAGATGGACGGCGACCCAACAATTCCTGTCGACCTATTTGACAGTGTTGTGGATAATTTATTAGAAAACATTCAAACGAAACAAATGAATGAACCGGAAATCGAAATTACTATCACGCTAGTTTGCAACAATGACATGACTTGTGTCCTTGTCTGTGATTCGGGCAGCATGATTCCTATAGATGTTTCAAAAGAACTACTAACGAATATTATAAGCTCTGATAATGGATTAGGTATAGGTTTATACCAAGCGAGAAGACATGCTCAAAAGTTTAACTATGATTTAAAACTAGCGAATAACCAATCAGGAAGGGTCTGTTTTGAATTAATATCAAAGAACGATAAATACTAAGGTAATACTTCTGCTTTCACCATTCTATTCATTAATACATTCGGTGAAATCCACATAACAATATCATCAAATTCACATAGTATTTCAGTCTCATCGGCAGCAGAATCTACACAACCCGTTCCACCTTCAGAAAATGTACGCGAATAAAAATTTGCATCGGTATTTGCATCATCATTTTCAACTTCATCCGTACCTGCTGTTGTTGCCGTCAACGCTACACCTAAAACTGTAGTCGCCCCTAATGTGTTTCTACCATGAGAGAGAACAACCGCAGGTACTAAAGTAGCCGCATTCTTTTGGAACTTTGATTCGATAACGCCACCCGTACTAGTATCATCTCCTCGAGTTAAGATAGTAATACCTCCAGCCTGGCATAAATCCAGTTCACCATCAGCAGCACATGTGCCGGTATCAATAGTGGTAAAGCCAGGTGTTGTAACATGATATTTAAAACGGTTTCCCCATACATCTCCTTGAATATTTAAACCTAATGTCTGCCATGGTAACCACCCATCACCATTTGCAACGGTACATGTTCCAGATGCGACTGGATCAGAAATACCATCACCAGTGGTATCTGGACAAGGTAAACGTCCGTTAATAACAGCAAAACCATATAAAGATTCCATAATGTCTTCCATCGTATCAATGGTTTCTTGCCGTTGTTGCGATTCTATTTGTGATCCTACCGGCCCTAATAAACCCACCAATAACATACTAATAATGAACATAACTACGGAAAGTTCGATTAAAGTAAACGCTTTTTGTAATTTAATATTCAATTTTCTATCTCATCCTAAGGTGATGTTGCTAGAATAAGTACTTGGTCATTATAGTTATCTGCTTTTGATTGTTCTTGAAAGCTATCATCTGCTTGGTCGCAATTATCTGATTCATAGTATTCATTAATATTACCATTAGCTCTATTTTGCATTGCAGTTGCTTGAGCTAAACAATTGCTATCAAGTATAGTATTTGTTTCTGCGCCGGCAGCAACGACAATTGCACGAACTGTACTATTAGGTGTCAGCACTTCAATATTATGTGGCGTTTCTGGCTGAACATCATTAACCGTCAAACAATTTAAATTTCCTCCGCAAACAACTGCGGCGCCTGGCGCATCTCCAGGACTAATAGCCACGTAAATTAATTTATGCCAATCATTATTAATAAACCAGGATGGTATATCGCCGTTAATTTCGCTTAATCCAAAATCAATATTACTAACAAGCAAATTTCCAGAACTTAAATTAGTCGGCCTAAATGTAGCCGTTCCTACATTTGTAGTTTCATCTTCTTGATAGTCATTTACAGTGAATAAGGATTCTCCTTCATTACCAGAAAAATTAATAGCTGCTGAAATTGCACTACAATCAGCGTTATATCCTAAACAAACATCTCTTACACGTTTCTCCGTGACTGTTTTTGTTCCCTGATTACCAGAAAATTTCGCATGGATTATATGCTCACGCGAATAGACATAATCATAATAGACTGTATAGGCTTGACCAACCCAAAAGTCTAGTTGCGCTGGACCGTATAAAGTAGCGCCGATACGAGTATTTGTAAGAAATGTAATTTCACCATAAGCGCCAACATCATTTTTAACTATATCTCCCTGTTCAACTCCATCATCAACAAAAGTTGCACTTAAATCGTCAAAGTAAGCGATTCCGCCTGCTTCAAACTTAGCGTCAACCCTTGCGGTTTGCGAATTAGCCGCTGGCATAATGCGATAATATTCGCCATTATCAAAATCTGGATTAGTGGCTGAAGTATAATTATCTGTGCTTAATTGTGTTTCGCTTGAAACAGTTTCTACGACAAATTGTCTTGGTTGATAAATTTGATAACTATCACCCGGTCTAAATATTATGGGTTCTGTTCCTTCTCCGACATAACTTTTAGCTTCTAGTACATCCGTTCCAATAATGTCAGAAATAACGCCCTGTATTTTTCCTTCACCTAAATCAATTTCTAGTGTGTTATTTTGAATCACATAACTATATCGTTGATAAAGACTAAAATCTGCACTTGCATCATAGAGTTTAGGATCACCATCTATCGTATAATTATCACCTACTTCAAAAGTATTATCCGTGCCACCACTTAAGGAAGAGACCGATATTTGATTTGCTGATACAGATGAAATCATACCGCTCGAATTATCGGTAGTATTAAAAATAGTAGTGCCCACAGATATATTTACATTAGTAAAATTATTACTTGTATCCTCAAGTGTTAATCCATTAGCATCTGTGTCAGCCGTTGCAGTACCACTATTAGCAGCATCAACAGTCCCCGTTACCTGAGATATTTCATCATCATAATTTTGTGCGATATCACCTTCTTTCACATTATCTGTATTAAACACCGCCGTACTATCTGTAATAACAACAGTATCACTTCCAGATGTAAGGTTTCCGGAGATATTAACAAAGTCTTTATAACGTCCAAAACAATCAACAAAGTTAACTGAAATCCAGAGACAGGTTCCAACTGAATTATCAAAAACTTCTGAACCTGATGCTGCATAGTTCTGTATATAAGTTTGTAAAACTCCAGAATTTACTACAGTAATATCTGCAGCATTAGCTGTGACTATCCAATCAAAATTTAAATCTGTTTTAAATGGTTCGCCTACTTCATGTGTTGCTAAAAGTCCTTCCCGTGTATTAATCGTACTATTAAAGCGAGGCAACGTGTAATAATCATTATTGTTAAACGTGTTATTTGTACCGAAAATCAATTCAGAAACAGTTAATCTATTTGCAGCAACATTTGTTATTCTTCCATAAGAGTCATCTGTTACGTTTCGTATCAAATCTCCTGTCTGTATACCCATGATAGTGAAATCAACACCCGTATCTTCTAAAGTAAG
>JAJFKK010000115.1 GCA_021773245.1 Gammaproteobacteria bacterium
AAAAAGGTATGTCATCATCGAAGTCATCAGCAGGTGCTGGACTAGCTGGTGCTGCATCCTGAGGCGCAGGTGCATTATTCTGTTGTTGAGGTGCAGATTCATAATTTGCTGATCCACCACCTTTTCCACCTAACATTTGTAGCTCATTCGCGACTATTTCAGTGGTATATCTGTCTTGGCCTTCTTTATCTTGCCATTTACGTGTTTGTATACGGCCTTCAATATAGACTTGAGAACCTTTACGAAGATATTCGCCGATAATTTCAGCTAATCTTCCAAAAGCAACAACACGGTGCCATTCCGTACGTTCTTGTTGTTCTCCACTATTTTTATCTTTCCAAGACTCAGCGGTTGCTATTGATATGTTTGCAACTGCTGCACCGCCTGCGGTGTAGCGCATGTCGGGATCGTTACCTAGATTACCAATTATGATTGCTTTATTTACACCCCTAGCCATTATTACGTTCTCCTAAAAAAATTATTACTCAGGCTTTATATTAACTATCTTATCTAAATCTATAAAAGACTTGGAAATATTCTTTATAAGCTGTTGAGTCGTTGAAATTATAAATTGATAAATTCATTCTCGCTTTAGACAGGCACATCTTCAAGTCTAATTTTTAGGTGGATTCCTTTTAAAAGAGAAAATAGTGAAGCTAAACCATATCAGCGATATTACTAAACAAAAGAGATAAACGCTGCTGGCACCATATTGTTGATGAAAAAAGCCTCCAGCTACGCCACCGATAAAGATACCAATAAACTGAGAACTTGAATAAACACCTAGTGCGGTTCCTTTTGTCTCTCTTATTGATGTTTTAGATACTTCTGAAGGTAAGAATGCTTCCAGATAATTAAATCCACCAAAGAAAACAACTAAAAAAATAATAATCGAATTTATATGTAGCGGTGAAAATGCTAAGCCTGCCTGAGAAATCATAATTAGCAATATACTAAAAATATAAAATAATCGTTCTTTGTTTAAACGAGCACTTAAGATGATAAATGGCACCATAATCAATAAAGAAGCGAAGATGACAATCAAATAAATCTGCCAATCTGCTGAGAAAGTCAATTTTTGTAAATCGCGTATAGCAACTGGAATTACAACGAAATTAGCCATCAAAATTAAATGCGACGAAAAAATGCTGAAGTTGAGTCTAATAAGATGCTTATCAAACAAGACCAATTTGAATTTATTGAGACTAATAGGAGGATTAGTTTGTAATCGATCAGGTTTTGGCACAATAGACCATAAGATAGCGATTGCCAAAATTGCCATACAAACTCCGAGGTAAAACAAGCCGTTAATACCGATATGGTAAAATAATAATGGCCCTAGAATAAATGCTAATGAAAAAGCGCCACCTATACTGATACCGATTAAAGCCATCGCTTTAGTACGGTGCTGTGCCGTCGTTAAATCAGCAGCGAGTGCCATGATAGCTGCTGCTACTGCACCAGCACCTTGCAAGGCTCTACCTGCTATTAAGCCATATATTGAATCTGAGCTTGCTGCTAAAAGGCTACCTAGTATAAATATGAATAACCCCAGGGTGATAATCGGTTTTCTACCCCATCGGTCTGACATCATGCCAAAAGGGATTTGCAGACAGGCTTGAGTCAGGCCATAGACCCCTAATGCTAAACCAAGTAATAGGGGTGTGGCGTTATCATATGACTCTCCAGTAAGCGCTAATACCGGCAATACCATAAATAACGGCATCATGCGTAAAAAGAAAACTAATGATAATGAAATTGCAGCTTTTAGTTCCGCTGCTGACATGGACGATGAATTCATTTATGGAACTTAATTTGGATCGAGATTGAAAAAGGATTTATATTAACAGGTTGCTTATTTAATGGTTAATGTTTGAATGGATACGATAGTAATACGTGGTGCTCGTACACACAATTTAAAGAATATCGATATTGATATACCTCGTGACAAGTTAATTGTTGTTACGGGTATTTCTGGTTCGGGTAAATCGTCTTTGGCTTTTGATACGATATATGCTGAAGGGCAGAGACGATACGTTGAATCCCTGTCTGCTTATGCTCGACAGTTTCTTTCTATGATGGAAAAACCTGATGTCGATCATATTGAAGGTTTATCTCCTGCTATTTCTATTGAACAAAAAACGACGTCTCATAATCCTCGTTCTACTGTCGGCACAATTACGGAGATATACGATTACCTGCGTTTATTATTCGCGCGTGTCGGTCAGCCACATTGCCCAAAACATAATTCTTTACTTGAAGCGCAAACCGTTACGCAAATGGTAGATCTGGTCTTGGCTCGACCAGAAGATGAACGTTTAATGTTATTAGCTCCGGTTATTCAGGAACGTAAAGGTGAGCATATTCAGGTGCTTGAGAGATTGCGAACGGAAGGCTTTATCCGAGCACGTATCGATGGAGAGATTTATGAATTAGATCAAATCCCCGAACTTGAGTTGCGTAAAAAACATACGATTGAAGTTGTCGTTGATCGTTTTAAAGTCAGAGAAGATATTCAGTTACGATTAACAGAATCATTTGAGACGGCACTTCGCTTATCAGATGGTGTCGCATTGGTTATTCCGATGGATGCCGATAGTAAAATTGAAGAACAATTATTCTCATCAAGGTTTGCCTGTAATCAATGCGGATATAGCTTAGCTGAATTAGAGCCACGTTTATTTTCTTTTAATAATCCTGCTGGTGCATGTTCAAAGTGTGACGGCTTAGGGAGTATTCAGTATTTCGACCCAGGGCGTGTTGTTCAAAGTTCTGATTTAAGTTTACCCGGCGGTGCAATTAAAGGTTGGGATAGAAGAAATGCTTATTACTTTCAGATGATTAAATCGATTGCTGCACATTATAAATTTGATCTGGATATGCCCTATGAAGAATTATCTAATGATATACAAGAGGTTTTACTCTATGGCAGTGGCGAAGAAGAAATAAAATTTAAGTACTTGCGAGAGAGAGAAAAAACAGTCGTTCGCAAACATGCTTTCGAAGGTATTATTCCAAATTTACAGAGACGTTATCTGGAAACAGATTCGGTAATGGTTCGAGAAGAGTTAGCAAAGTATCAAAACCGTAAACCATGTACAACATGTAAAGGCGCACGTTTAAATGAATCAGCACGAAATGTATTAATTAACAATATTACTCTGCCTGATGTTACCTCTATGCCTATTATAAAGGCTAAATCTTTATTCGAAGAAATGAAGTTAAGCGGTGCGCGTGGAAAGATTGCAGTGAAAATATTGAAAGAAGTTAATGATAGATTAACTTTTTTGGTTAATGTTGGACTGGATTATCTAACATTAGAGCGTAGTGCTGAAACCTTATCTGGTGGCGAAGCACAACGAATTCGCTTAGCAAGTCAGATAGGCGCAGGTTTGGTTGGTGTCATGTACATTCTGGATGAACCTTCTATTGGTTTGCATCAAAGAGATAATCAACGATTATTAAAAACATTATTTCATCTTCGAGACTTGGGAAATACAGTTATCGTTGTTGAACATGATGAAGAAGCAATCAATGCAGCTCAGCATGTAATTGACATCGGTCCTGGCGCAGGCGTACATGGTGGAGAAATCGTTTCTCAAGGTACACCGGCAATGATAACTAAAGATAAGAACTCATTAACAGGGCAGTATTTATCTGGAAAAAAACAAATTGCTATTCCAAAACAACGAACACCATTTAATCCTTTGCAAGTTATGGAATTAAAGGAATGCAGTGGACATAATTTAAAGAATGTTAGTTTAACTATTCCTGTTGGTTTAATGACATGTATTACCGGTGTATCAGGTTCAGGTAAATCGACATTAATTAATGACACGCTCTATCAGATTGTTGCCCGAGATTTAAATCGAGCCAATACAAGTCCTGCTCCATATGAATCGATAGAAGGACTGGAAAACTTTGATAAAGTTGTTGATATTGATCAAAGTCCGATAGGACGGACGCCACGTTCCAATCCAGCTACCTATACCGGTTTATTTAC
This sequence comes from Gammaproteobacteria bacterium, assembly GCA_021773245.1. Taxonomy (GTDB): domain Bacteria; phylum Pseudomonadota; class Gammaproteobacteria; order Eutrophobiales; family Eutrophobiaceae; genus UBA7359. Next base: position 4,004 of record JAJFKK010000115.1, read on the forward strand.
ACCGATACGTGAACTATTTTCTGCGACAGCGGAAGCACGTTCGCGTGCTTATAAACCGGGGCGTTTTAGTTTTAATGTTAAAGGCGGCCGATGTGAAGCGTGTCAGGGTGATGGTTTAATTAAAGTAGAGATGCATTTTCTGCCTGATATTTATGTGCCATGTGACACCTGTAACGGTAAACGTTATAACCGCGAAACACTCGATATACGTTATAAAGGTAAAAATATTCATCAAGTCCTGTATATGAGTGTAGAAGAAGCCTATGTGTTTTTTGATGCCGTTCCGGTACTCAAACGTAAATTACAAACATTGATGGATGTTGGTTTGTCTTATATTAAATTAGGACAGAATGCGACTACGCTATCGGGTGGTGAAGCGCAACGCGTTAAGCTTTCTAAAGAACTTTCAAAAAGAGATACAGGTCAGACACTTTATATTCTTGATGAGCCAACAACAGGGCTTCATTTTCATGATATACAGCAGTTGCTCGATATACTGCATCATTTACGCGAACATGGAAATACAATTATTGTCATTGAGCATAATCTCGATGTTATTAAAACAGCTGATTGGATTGTCGATCTGGGACCAGAGGGTGGAGATGGGGGTGGTGAAATTATCGCCACAGGAACACCTGAGCAAGTAGCTGAAATTAAAGAATCACATACAGGTCATTTTCTTAAAAAAATTCTAAAAAGTAAAAAGAAGAAACTCAAATAAATTTAAGGGTAACTCAGAAAATAGTGCATTTGCAGAGATGCCCTTAACTTATTTGTTTTCCCAGATAGAGTCCAAATATAAAGATAACAGGGCTTTGCATAATCAGAACAACAGCTTTAAAAATTAATGTCTGGAAACCTTCTCGATGATATAAATTATCAAGATATTCACCAAACATGCTAGCGAAGTATTTTGCAAGCCAATGGGTGAATAATGAAAGTATAATAATAAAGCTGATAGTTTTAAAATCTGGAAAAATAGTATAGTTTTCAATATCTATTCCATTACATAACCATCGAAAAACAATCATAGAGGCGAGAATGCCTTGTAGCGGGATTATTAATTCTTCCCATTTTCCTATAATAGGTATTAATGGAAAGAAGAATGTCAGTAAGAAAACCATGTTAATTAATAAGCTGGGTCTCTTGCTATCGACAGCTAATAGTTCATTTATAGATGGGGCTGATTCAATACCAAAATTTATTGGATAAATTAGTAATATTAAGCTAATAATTAGAAAAGTCCTTATTAATGGAATTCCTATTTTATCCCAAGCGTATTGAAGTAAATGGTGATTTAATTTTTCATGAATGAAAGAAAATAGAAATAAAGCAACGATGATGCTAATGCAATAAAAAAATAAGGCAAAAATTGTTTGCTGGTGAAATAATGATTGGCTCAATGTCATAATAATCTCTATACCCACTTATTTCATAAGTCGGGATAATATTGTAAAACTAATATTAAATTTCAAATTAACAGTTATCAGTATGAATGATATATTAGGAAACTAAGGATTTCTAAATCAATATCATTATTACCCAATAATGATATTCAATAATTAATTAAAAATAAGGTTTATTTATGAGTGTTTTGATATGTGGCTCTATGGCTTACGATAATATTATGGTTTTTCCTGATCAGTTTAAAAATCATATTCTTCCCGATAAAGTACATATGATTAATGTGTCCTTTCTTGTGCCGGATATGCGTCGTGAATTTGGTGGTTGTGCCGGGAATATAGCTTATGGCTTAAATTTATTGGATGGAAGCCTACCTGTGACTATGGCGACAGTAGGTAAGGATTTTGCTCCTTATGCTGATTGGATGGATAAACATAATATCAAGCAAGATTATATTACAGTTGTTGATGATAGCTTTACTGGTCAGGCTTTTATCACAACAGATCTTGATGATAATCAAATCACAGCTTTTCACCCTGGTGCTATGAACGAATCACATCAAAATAAAGTGAGTGATGCTTCGAATATTAAAATAGGGATTATTTCTCCCGATGGACGTGATGGTATGTTACAACATGCTGAGCAATTCGTTGAAGCAGGTGTGCCATTTATTTTCGATCCGGGTCAGGGAATGCCAATGTTTGATGGTGATGATTTAAAGAAATTCATCGAGCAAGCAACTTGGGTAACGGTTAATGATTATGAATGGGAAATGATGCAGGAAAGAACGGGTTTGTCTGCAGAAGAAATAGCAGGTCAGGTTGAAGCTTTGATTGTTACGCGTGGTGGTGACGGTTCATATATCTATACTAAAGATAAGCATCATCAAATAATTCCTAGCGTTAAACCTGAAGCGATAAATGATCCCACCGGTTGTGGGGATGCTTATCGCGCTGGACTGTTATACGGACTAGTTAATGAACTAGATTGGCATACTACAGGAAGAATTGCTTCCTTGATGGGGTCGATCAAGATTGCACAACACGGCACCCAGAACCATTCATTTACTTTAGACGAATTTAAAACGCGTTACGAAAAAGAGTTTGGCCATACGTTTTAATATAATGCGATAAACTCTATGTTCCTAATTCGATATTTTGATTAGGAACATAGAGCGTAGCATTACTTAACCAAGACTTTTTTGTTCTTGTCGTCTGTCATACAAAATAAACTCTGTATAACCATTAGCTTGTTTCCGACCTTTTAAAACCAGATCGATAGCTGCAAGAAAAGGTACGCTGGTACTAAAGTCATTTGACATTGGTTCGTAATTAACATCATCACGATTTTGTCGATCAACAATGACAGCCATACGTTTCATAGCATCACGCACTTCTTGTTTCGTAACGACTCCATGATGTAACCAGTTGGCAATGTGTTGACTGGAAATTCTTAAGGTAGCACAGTCTTCCATTAAAGCGACATCATTGATATCAGGTACCTTGGAACAACCAACACCTTGTCCTACCCAACGTGACACATAACCCAGTATACCTTGTGCATTATTTTCCAGTTCATGGCGTATCTCCAATGGCGTTAACTTACGCTTTGGATCAATAACCGGGATATCAAGAATATCATCTACAGGAATCTTGGCAGCATTCATTAACGCATCTTGTCGACTTTTAACATTGAGTCGATGGTAATGAATAGCATGCAAGGTAGCAGCAACAGGCGACGGAACCCATGATGTATTAGCACCAGCTTTTAAATGCTGGATCTTGGTTTTCATCATATTGGTCATTTCTTCCGGCATGGCCCACATACCTTTACCAATTTGGGCTTTACCCTTCAAGCCACAGTTCAGACCTACCTGAACATTTGAATCTTCGTAAGCCTGTAGCCATTTTGCCTGTTTGATTTCAGCCTTTGGAATAATCGGACCTGCTTCCATATTGGTATGAATATCATCGCCGGTACGATCCAGAAAACCGGTATTGATAAAGACCAGACGTTCACTAGCTGCATTAATACATGCTTTCAAGTTAACTGAAGTTCGTCTCTCTTCATCCATAATACCCATCTTTAAAGTATTGCCTGGTAGATTAAGTGCTTCTTCAGTACGTGCAAATAATTCATTAGCAAGGGCAACTTCTTCAGGTCCATGCATCTTTGGTTTCACAATATAAACTGAACCTTTTAAGCTGTTAGGACGTTTTGAATTTCCTTTTAAATCATGGATAGCACTCAACGAAGTGACCATTAGATCAATCATTGTTTCCGGTACTTGTTTACCATTATACAAAACCATGTCGGTATAAAGATGACTACCAACATTACGAATTAGCATAAGGCTTCGGCCTTTCTTTATAACCGGTTTGCCATCAGCACCAATATATTCTCTATCTGGTTCCATTGCGCGTTCAATGGTTTCATCCTCTTTTACAACAGTACGTACCAGAGTGCCGTTCATCAGACCCAGCCAGTTACTGTATACTTTTAATTTGTCATCAGTATCGACAGATGCAACAGAATCTTCACAATCCATAATTGCTGTTACAGCAGATTCAAGATGTATATCGTAGATCTTGGCATGGTCACGACGACCAATAAATAAACCATCACCTAATTTGATTTCCACATGTAAGTCATGATGACGAAGAAGTATCGATTTCGGGTTATCAGCTTTACCGGTATAACCTAAAAATTGTTGAGGTTTGAGTAAAGATGTCTCAGTACCATCACCGAAATGTACGCCGAGTTGATTGTTCTTAATATAATACTGAGTCACATGTTTGTGTGTATCTCTTTCCAGAGGAAAATGTCTGTCGAGTAAATTACGACCACGCAAGATAACTCTTTCACCGCGGATAGGATTATATTTCTTGATTTTTTTACAGCCATTAGCTTGCGAGATTGTATCTGTAGAATAAGAAGCATCATAGAGACTACCCCAACGTGCATTAACGGCATTTAAAACATAACGTGCATTGTCTAATGGCACGACAAGTTGTGGGCCTGCAACAATAGCAATCTCATCATCAACATTACTTGTATTAATTTTGAAGTCTTGAACATCATCAACCAGATAACCGATCTCTTTCAGAAATTTTTTATAAGCTGCGGGTTTATGTTTTTTACCGCGGTTTTCGATATGCCATGTATCAATCTTTTTTTGTAAGCTATCGCGCTTTTTTAATAACTCTGCATTCCTTGGCATGTAGTCATGCAGAAGTTTTTCTAATGAAGACCAGAAGTTTTTGTTTGTAACTTCTGTTTTTGGCGCAATCTCTTTTTTTACAAGTTCGTAGAGACTCTTTTTGATTTGCAGTTTTCCTGCTGTAACGTAGTTTTCAGTTGCAATTACCATGGTTTCACTGATTCCTTCTTATAATGGTTAATATTGTCATATGTTGCAACGCAACATAATAGTTAATAAGTTATAACAACGCAATATCAATCCTAAAAAATAATTTTTGCTTTTTTAGCAAATTGAGATACTCTTTCTCGTGCCTGACGGAGCAAACCGTCGACTAATTAGAGATTAGACAATGAACACACCTACTAAAGGGCTTTGTGAAAAGCCTGTCGTGCGGCCGGACGATCCTCGTTTTTCATCCGGGCCGTGTAAAAAACATCCAGGTTGGAGTTTATCCAATTTTTCGCTGGATAATCTGGGTCGAAGTCATCGAGCCAGCATACCAAAATCACGTTTGAACGAGGCGATAACTCGCTCTGCCAAATTATTAGCTCTGCCTGACGATTGGCAACTCGGCATTGTCCCTGCATCCGATACCGGCGCATTTGAATTAGCGCTGTGGTCAATGTTAGGTCAACGCGGTGTTGATGTTTTTGTCTGGGAAAGTTTTTCAAGTGATTGGGCCAACGATATCCAAGCCCAATTAAAAATCGACGATTTAAATATTTATAAAGCAGAATTTGGCGAATTGCCTGATCTGAATAAGGCCAAAGCTGATCGTGATGTCGTGTTTGTTTATAACGGGACGACCAGTGGTGTCCGCGTTCCAAACATGGATTGGGTTTCTACAGATCGACAAAGCATTGTTTTTTGTGATGCAACCTCTGCAGCATTCGCTATGGAATTGGATTATCAAAAACTCGATGTTGTGACCTGGTCCTGGCAGAAAGTATTAGGCAGTGAAGGTGGCTTCGGTATGTTGGCATTGAGTCCCAGCGCTATTCAACGATTGGAAAATTATAAAACTGATCGTCCTTTACCGAAGATATTTCGTGTAACTAAAAATGGAAAATTGGATGGTGCTATATTCAAAGGTGCAACCATTAACACGCCGAGCATGTTGGCGCTTGAAGATCTACATTCTGCATTAGACTGGGCTGATACCATCGGTGGTTTATCCGGTTTATTTCAGCGTTGCCAAAACAATTTCAATGTCGTTGATGAATGGGTAGCGAAAACAGCGTGGATAGAATGGTTACCTTCTAATGAAACAACTCGTTCCAATACTTCATTGTGTTTAAAGATCGTTGATAAGCTGTTCGTAGAACTTAGCGAAGAAGCACAACAAAAAGTGATAAAGATCCTATGTCAGTGGTTGGAAGAAGAAGGCGTTGCCTTTGATATTGCCGCCTATCGAAGTGCGCCTCCCGGATTTCGTTTATGGGGTGGAGCCACTATCGAGGCCAGTGATTTAGAGAGTCTATTACCGTGGTTGGATTGGGTCTATCAACGTTGGGTAAATGCTGAATGTATTAAGGAGAAAGTATAATGAGTAAAGCACGTGTATTAATTTCTGATCCCATGTCTAGTCAAGCAGTGGATGTGTTTGAGCAACGCGGAATAGAAGTTGTTCAGACAGGTAAGATGACAGAAGAAGAATTGCTCGACATGATTCCTGATTTTCATGGTTTGGCGATTCGTTCATCTACCAATGTTACAGATAAAGTTTTACAAGCAGCTAAACAATTAAAAGTCGTTGGTCGTGCTGGTATCGGTGTCGATAATGTTGATGTGCCCGCCTGTACTGCAAAAGGGATTGTCGTAATGAATACTCCAATGGGGAATGCTATAACCACAGCGGAACATGCTTTAGCAATGATGTTTTCTCTGGCGCGACATATTCCACAGGCAAACCAAACGACTCATGCTGGTGCCTGGGCAAAATCTAAATACATGGGTGTGGAATTAACGGGTAAGTTGTTGGGTATTATTGGCTCAGGAAACATCGGTTCTATAGTTGCCGAAAAGGCGATTGGCTTTGGTCTAAAAGTCCAAGCCTATGATCCTTACTTAACAGAAGAACGTGCCAATGCATTAGGTATTAGGAAAGTTGAATTAGAAGAATTACTTACTACTTCTGATGTCGTATCATTGCATGTTCCAAAGACACCGGAAACCGAAAACATTATTGATGCAACAGCCATTAATAAAATGAAAAAAGGTGCGCTATTGATCAATTGTGCTCGAGGTGGATTAGTCGATGAGTTGGCTTTGTATGTTGCATTGAAAAGTGGTCATTTAAAAGGTGCAGCACTGGATGTATTTCTGGAAGAGCCAGCAAAAGAGAATCCTTTATTTGAACTGGAAAATGTAATTTGTACACCGCATCTGGGAGCATCAACAACAGAGGCACAGGAAAAGGTTGCCGTACAAATTGCTGAACAAATCTCGGACTATCTTTTAGAAGGTTCGATCAAAAATGCATTGAATGCACCAAACCTGTCAGCAGAAGAAGTACGGCAGTTAACACCTTATTTCCAATTGACCAATTATCTTGGCGCATTTGCTGGCCAGCTAAGTCAGACTGCAATTCAAGGTATAACCGTGACTTTTGCCGGTGATGCAGCGAAGTTGAATGTAGAGCCGTTAACTACTCAGGTAGTGCAATCAGTGTTAGCACCAAATTTTAGTGATATCAATGTGGTTAATGCACGTCAGGTTGCACGTGATAGAGGCATTCATGTTACCGAAGCGAAAGAAGATCTCGAAGAGGTGTATCACAACCGAATCACCATCAGTATTAAGACAGAAGATAAAACACGAAGTGTTTGCGGTACGATAATACAGAACCGTCCGAGGTTAATTGAAATTAAAGGCATTAAACTGGAATCAGA
>JAJFKK010000116.1 GCA_021773245.1 Gammaproteobacteria bacterium
GATGTTGGCGCAATTTGCTTAAAAGGAACAACATTAGAACCTCGATTGGGTAATCCACCGCACCGTCTCTCTGAAACTTATATGGGTATGTTGAATGCGATAGGTCTACAAAATCCTGGATCTAAAATTGTCGTTGATGAATATCTACCGAACCTTGATTTTACTGAAACAAGATTTATCGCAAATTTATCGGGTTCAACAGTTGAAGAATACGAAGAGGTCACGCGTATATTTGATGCTTCACCGATTGATGCGATGGAAATTAATATTTCCTGTCCAAATGTAAAGGAGGGTGGCGTTGCCTTTGGTAACGATCCTGATATGTCAGCACGTGTCGTCGAAGCTTGTCGAAGAGCAACTGATAAACCACTCATAACTAAACTATCTCCAAATCAAACTGATATTGCAGAAAATGCACGGCGTTGTATTGAAGCGGGAACCGATGGTTTTGCTGTCATTAATACCCTTATGGGAATGGCGATTGATATTAATTCACGACAACCCATTATTGGTAATAATCAAGGTGGTTTATCCGGTCCTGCTATAAAACCTGTTGCGTTATTGAAAGTTCATCAAGTACATCAAGTTGCTAAACAACATAATGTACCTATTATTGGGCAAGGCGGAATAACTTCAGTCGAAGATGCGATTGAATTTATGATTGCTGGAGCGACTACGGTAGGTGTTGGTACAGCTTTATTTTATGAGCCACTAGTTTGTCCAAAATTAAATAAAGGTATTGTTGATTACCTGAATAAGCATAATTTGAATAATGTTTCAGAGCTTGTTGGTACACTGCAGTTGCATAGTTAAACTTTTTTTAGGCGCTTTAAAAATACATTCATTTCCTTTACCGCTTGTTTGTCGCCATTTTCTTCTGCAACAATAATTCCTTTTTCATAGGCATTAACCGCTTCAGTATTTTGTTTGTTTTCTGATAATGCTTTTGCGTATAACTTCCACGCAGCAGAATATTTTGGGTTGAATTCGATTGCTTTTTCCAGATGCGTTATGGCTTGTTCAAAATCATGCTGTTTATAGTATTCATTTCCGAGGCTGTACCTGAGAAGTTCATTGTCATTACCTTTATCGAGTAATGCTTTAAATGTATCTAGTTGAGACATAAAAGGTTTATGGTTTTTGTGCAATTATCATAGCTTGGTTTCTAAAGCCACTCTCAATGTTGCCGAGAATGCCTTCTTCCCGGTAGAAAATGATATTCCAGTCGTTAAAGAAATTTAACAATTCATTATTAGCTAATAAATAATCAGGGTTACTAGGACCTTTATTACTAACTTTTTCTTTAATAAAAGTTTGGTAATAAATGAGTCCATGCGATTTTATTGAATTACGAATATCAGAAATTAAATTTCGTTCAAGAAAATGGCTAATAACGATAACATCGAAAGTATTAGCTTTAGGTGGATTGTTAGAAACATCTCTGGGTTCTATTTTTATATCAAGATTCATTTCTTGAGCTTTAGTAGCAAGGTGTTCCAGAGCAGATGATGAAATATCCCAGGCTGTGACATTTAAATTATTTTCTGCAAGACATATTGCATTCGCACCACGACCACATGCCAAATCAAGAGCGCTGCCTTGTGCTGGTAAAAGATGTTGGTTTTGCCGTAACACTTCAGCAGCAGAAGGGTATTCATTTGAGCAGGAATTATAGTTGTTATCCCACTTTTCTTTTGTTTTATCGTTCAACGGCGCCAGAAAGTCGGAGTGAATAAAACTAATAAAGTGAAAATTTCAAGTCGACCTAATAACATGGCAAAGCAGAGTATCCACTTGGCGACGTCATTGATATCGGCGTAGTGTTGGCTGACTTTTCCGAGGCCAGGACCAAGATTATTCATGCAGGCCGCTAATGCTGAAAATGCGGTTACCTGATCAAGGTCGGTTGCCATTAAAGCCAATAGTAATATCGCAAACACAGCGATATAGGTAGCAAAGAATCCCCATACGGCTTCAATTATGCGTTCAGAGATTGGTTTATTGCCTACCTTAATTATAAAGATAGCGCTTGGATGTATAAGTCGTTTTATTTCGCGCATGCCTTGTTTGAAGAGCAATAAAATACGTATGATTTTAATTCCGCCACCGGTAGAGCCAGCACAGGCACCAAAGAAACTGGAGAATAATAATAGTAATGGCATAAATCCCGGCCAACCTTGATATTCTGTTGTGGTAAACCCTGTGGTAGTTGCTATTGAAACAGTTTGGAAGATACTATCTTCAATTGCCTTGCCGAAATTTTCATAATCGCCAATAAAAAAGTGATAACTTGCGCATGCGAAGCAGACCATTAATAAAATACTCAAGTAAGCGCGCAGCTCTGCATCATACCAATACGGTTTTAAACTTGCGTGTCGCCACGAGACAAAATGCAAACTAAAGTTAATCCCGGAAATAAACATAAAAAAGATCGCGACTGTTTCAATCCAGCCGCTTTGAAAATAGCCCATACTTGCATCATGTGTTGAAAAGCCACCAATTGAGACAGTCGAAAAACTATGCGCAATGGCGTCAAATACGGTCATGCCTGCTAGCCAGTAAGCTAGAGCGCAGATTATCGTTATACTCAGGTAGACGTACCAAAGAGCCTTTGCCGTTTCAGTAATTCTCGGGGTTAATTTATTGTCTTTTACAGGTCCTGGCGTTTCAGCACGGTACAATTGCATACCCCCGATGCCTAACATAGGAAGAATGGCGACAGCCAAAACGATAATACCCATTCCACCTAACCACTGTAATTCCTGACGATAGAAAAGAATTGATTTTGGTAAGAAATCTATTCCAACAATAATCGTTGCTCCTGTCGTTGTCAGGCCAGAAATAGATTCAAAGATTGCATCTGTAATAGATAAATCAGGAGTATCAGATAAGATTAGAGGAATACTGCCAGCCAAGCCAAGAGCAACCCAGAAAAGAGCAACCACGATAAAGCCATCGCGTAAGCGTAATTCATTTTTTATATTACGAACAGGGAACCATAAAACCAAACCTATCGAAAGAATAAGTGCAAATGCAGAAATAAAAGGGACGGTTGTGCCATCAGCACTAAAAATAGATATAGCCAATGGTGGGAACATAGTCAGACTAAATAACGAAAGCAGTATTCCTAATATGCGTTGTATAACGGCAAGTTGCATTTATTAATTCACTCTATAGGAAAGTTATTCCAACTTGGAATAATGCTTCGACTTTAGCCACATGTTTTTTATCTGATACGATTAGAATAATATGATCTTCCGCTTCTATAACGACTTTTTTCTTAGCTATTACAACTTCATCGCCTCGAATAATTGCGCCAATAGTCGCGCTTTCTGGTAAATCGATATCTTCAATGGCTCTTCCAACAACTTTCGATGATGACTCATTTCCATGTGCAATTGCTTCAATGGCTTCCGCTGTGCCTCTCCTCAGTGCATGTACTACAACAACATCACCTTTACGAACATGGGCGAGTAAGCTACCTATGGTCGCTTGTTGTGGAGAGATAGCAATGTCGATTGTATTGCTTTGTACAAGATCAACATAAGCTGCTCTGTTAATTAGCGCCATCACTTTTCGTGCGCCAAGTCGTTTTGCAAGCATAGAAGAGATAATGTTAGCTTCATCTGCATTTGTTAATGCACAATAAACATCTGTTTTATCGATGTCTTCTTCATTAAGCAATTCTTCATCTGCTGCGTCACCG
>JAJFKK010000117.1 GCA_021773245.1 Gammaproteobacteria bacterium
TAGATTATATTTTTATAATCAATGCAATTTGATATAGATCAATATAATCTTGCGTTTAATGAAATTCTACTATCAGGCAGAAACATTGAACTGTATTTAGATTCGATTATTATGAAATGAGAAATACACACCATTTAGTAAAGGTTATACATCTTTCAAAAATTAAACATGCAAGGAGTTATGGAGATAATGTTTAAACTATTTGTCTGCCTGCTTCTTTATAGCAACCTTATCCTTACATCCACAGCATATGCTGATGATATTTATGTTGCTGCAGCAACCAGTCTTACACATGTATTAGAAGAGATCGCAAGTGAGTTTGAGAGTGAAACTCAGCATGTTGTAAAATTAAGTTTCGCTTCCTCGGGTAATCTTGCTTATCAAATTATCAAGGGTGCACCGTTTGAATTATTTTTAAGTGCAGATGAAACATATATTTCCCTATTGCGAAAAAAAGAATTAACTGATGGTGTCAGTCATGTATATGGTATTGGCTATCTGGTTTTATATGTTCCAACGGGTTCAAGCATTTTACCCAGTGAAGATATGTCAACTTTAGCCAATTCCATTCAAACCGGACAATTAAAGCGATTAGCCATTGCTAATCCTGAACATGCACCTTATGGGTTAATTGCAAAAGAAGCACTGGAGAATGCGCATATCTGGGAAAGTGTCATGCCGTACATAGTTTTTGGCAAGAGTGCGTCACAAGCTGCTCAGTTTGCTTTATCCAGGACGGTCGATGCCACACTCATTCCATATTCACTTGCATTGATTAATGAATTAAGTAACAAGGGTCAGTTTGTGTTGCTTAATGACTCTCTGTATAAACCCCTGGAACAACCCATGGTGCTGATGCAAAATGCAAGTGATGCTGCAAAAGAATTTTATCATTTTATTCTTGGAGATAAAGCCCAAAATATTTTTCAACAACATGGCATGAACAAGATCGTTCAGTCAGATTAATATAAATTTATTTCACTAAAAAATCAGATAAAATTAGTAACATCACCTATTTTTGGATTTAAAAATCAATAATGGATTGGATAGCATTCAAACTCTCACTATCACTGTCATTGTGGACGACGATTATTCTTTTGATCATCGGTTTGATTGTTGCCCGACTGCTCGCGTGGCGATCTTTTCCTGGAAAGAGTTTGATTGAAGCAGTTGTTGCTTTACCACTAATCCTGCCACCAACTGTACTTGGTTATTACTTATTAACCATTTTTGGTAGAGATACCTTATTAGGTCAAACCTTTGAAAGCCTGACCGGAGATACACTGGTCTTTTCCTTTACAGGTCTTTTGCTGGCTTCAGTAGTTTACAGTCTTCCTTTTGCTACTCAGCCCATGTTACGTGCCTTTGAAGCTATACCTAATGATCTCAGGGAAGCCGCTTGGTGTAGTGGCCTAAGTCACTGGAATACTTTCCGCTATGTTGAACTTCCCCTTGCCAGACCCGGAATAATAACTGGCGCCATTTTAACTTTTGCCCATACCCTTGGTGAATTCGGTGTTGTTCTTATGGTGGGAGGAAATATACCTGGAGAAACACGAACTATTTCTATTGCCATTTTTGATCGAACCCAGGCATTTGACATGCAATCAGCAAATACGATGTCACTGGTATTACTTGTTTTCGCCTTTGTCACCGTTAGCCTGGTTTATATATTTAATCGGCGTCATAGCCACATTGTTGTATAACCAATTAAACAAAAAATAATTGTCTCATGGAATTAACTGTTTTTCTGCAACAACAAAGACCTATTCCTCTGAATGCCAGCCTGTCTTGCAATAATGGTGAAGTCCTTGCTCTGGTCGGGCCATCAGGTAGTGGTAAATCTTCTATACTGCGTTGTGTTGCAGGATTATATAAACCAGAACACGGTAAGGTAACTTGCTCAGATAATGTCTGGTTCAATTCAGAACAGAATATTAATATCTCGCCACAACAAAGACATGTAGGCATGGTGTTCCAACACTTTGCTTTGCTTCCTCATCTTTCTGTTATAGAAAATATCATGTTACCGCTACGACATCTGCCACTATCAAATCGTAAACAACGTGCTGATGAATTTCTACAAAGAGTTAATCTGAAAGGACTTGAGTCCAGACTCCCAAATACATTGTCCGGAGGACAGCAACAACGTGTGGCGCTGGCCAGAGCTCTCGCCCGAGATCCTGCCGTGTTATTACTAGATGAGCCTTTTTCTGCAGTTGATCAAGTTACCCGTCGCAAATTAAGAATGGAAGCCGTGCAATTAACTCGTAATTTAAATATCCCGGTTATTCTGGTAACACATGATCTGGATGAAGCATGTATGCTCGCTAATCGTATTTCTGTTTTACATAAAGGGGCCACCTTACAAACCGGTACACCCGATGAAGTCATGAATCATCCAACGAATGCAACCGTTGCACGATTAATCGATATGCGTAATTTGTTTGAAGGGAAAATTCTATCTCACGATCCTGAAAACAACTGTACTCGATTTGATTGGAATGGAACTGTCCTGGAAGCACCTTATTCCAGCAAATTTAATATCGATGAAAAACTGGATTGGTGTATTTTACCCGCTGAAGTATTACTACACAGACGTGTTCAACCATCACGTGGCATAAAGGAAAACCCTGTTTATGGCAAAATCGAAGAATTAATCGCCATTGGCGGCACGACGAATATTATTATCAAACTCACCGATAACCCTGAAGTTAAACTCTATATGGATCTGCCTCAACATGTCGTGCGGCGCAATTCACTAAAAACGGGTGAAGAGATTGGTGTTACATTATTAAAAAAAGCACTGCATTTAATGCACAAATAAGTGAAAGGAAATTCTGTAAGGTCATTCATATTGGTGCCGATGGGCGGACTCGAACCGCCACGGGATTACTCCCACTACCCCCTCAAGATAGCGTGTCTACCAATTCCACCACATCGGCATGTATTCTAAAAAAACGAATACGCTTTTATTCTGTAGGTAAGCTAGGTAAATCAGAATCCTGAATTTCAGTTTGCTCTTCGATGATAGCGGGAATGTCTTGCTCAATAGCATCTTGCTCAATAGCTATTTCAGGTTGATCTAACAGACTA
>JAJFKK010000118.1 GCA_021773245.1 Gammaproteobacteria bacterium
CCGCCTAATGTATCAACGACTTCACTTCCTTTATTTGGTGGACTTAACATAACGACACGGCCAATTTTAAAATGAATATCTTGCGTTGCTAAATAACGAACAACGATACCACCCATAGAATGAGTTACAAAATTGACTATCTTGCGATCACCTTTTAAACATCTTTTAATATCAGGCAATACAAAATCTGATACTAATTTTTCAATCGGGTATTTTGTTGATGGATATGAAATATTACATGTTTTATAACCTTCTTCTTGCAAACTTTTTTCCATCTTTTTAAAAGAAGAATCAGACCGAGCAAGACCATGAAGTAAAACAACCATGTTAGATTCAGCATTAGTTTCCACTGCTGAAATATTAACTACCATGCTAATTCCAATTAATAATATTAAAAGATTACTTTTGATTAAGAACATTGTTGCTAAGGTAACTCTGTCATTACCTGCTGCAGAGGTTTTCTTGTTGTTTGGGGGATATCAGCTGGGTAGCCATACCAAATGATACCAAGGACAGTTTCCATATCTTTATTTACCCAGACTAAATCGTAAAAACGTTCATCACGTACAACCGGTCCCGTCGACCACTTTGTACCAATTGCTTTTTGCCAAAGTACAAGCATTAAGTTTTGAATAGCGCAGGAACAGGCAGCATAATCTTCCTGATAGCGCATCTCATCATCTGATTTTAGACAGGTAACAACTATCCAACCTGGAATTTCCATCCAGCGTTTATATTTACGTTCAGCTGCCTCAATTCCTTTAGTTTCGATTAACATTTTCTTATTTAAATCACAGATATCAGAAACTGTCTCTTTTCCTAAAAAATAATAATGCCAAGGTTCTGTCAGATGATGATTGGGTGCCCAACAAGCAGTAGATATAGCATCTTTAATAATGCTTTTATCCGGCGTTTTACCAGATATAAAATTATGAATTGTCCGGCGTGATTTAATAATTTCGTTTAAATCAATCGATTTATCAATCATACAAACCTCTATCATAAATCAGCATATTTGTTTCTCGGTTTAGTTTTATTGAAGACACTATATCAAGATATATAAGCAATAATCCTAATATTAGCTATCTTTTGTCTAGGACACTTTATCTCTTTATTATCATATATTTACATATTTATTACTGGAAAATCATATAATTTTATAATGTTATTGACAATTTTTGTCGTTATTTGTCCATATTTTGTCTAATCTCTGTTCATTAACAATAAATGAGAAATATCATGTCTTCAGAGAACATATTTAAAATTGGTGCTGTATCACGAATTACAAACATTCCTGTAGATACCTTACGTATTTGGGAGAGACGTTATAATGTTGTTGTTCCTATTAGGTCAAGTAATTCAGATCGACTTTATCAAACTAAAGATATAAACCGACTAACGCTTTTAAAAATATTAGTAGATCATGGCCACTCAATTGGTACTGTTGCTCGTTTAACTAATGATGAATTAACCGAACGTTTAGCTATACATAATCAAAAAGTCATTGTAAAAAATAAAAACGTAAAATCAAATATTAATGTCGCTGTTATAGGTGAAGTCTTATCATTACAAATTGAATATTCAAATATAGATAATGATAATTTTTCATTCACCGGCATATACCATAATGAAAATGATTTTTTAGAAAATAATAACAATCAGCCAATAGATATATTAATTATCGAATACCCTGCAATCCATGAAGATTATATTGATAGAATTGAAACATTATTTAAAAACTCAGCGGCAAAAAAGCTCATATTGATATATGGATTTACCAATAGTGCTGCAAAAAAATTGTTACACAAAAAGAATCATACCTATATTCAAGCACCCGTTTCGGTTAATAATCTACAAAGAGAAGTATCTGAATTAATAGATATTAGTAGTCTTAAAGAAGATATGCCAAGTAATGTAGAGCTTGAAACTAAAGCACCATCAAGAAGCTACAGTAACAAGCAATTAATCACACTCTCTTCGGCATCATCTACTATAAAGTGCGAATGCCCCCAACACTTATCAAGCATGATTATTAAACTAGTTCAATTTGAACAATATAGTACAGATTGTATTAGCAGATATGATAAAGATGCAGAATTACATTCCATGTTAGGCAATATGGCAGGCCATGCTAGATCAATCTTGGAGCAGTCATTGAAAAAAATTGTTGAAGCGGAAAATCTTACCGTAAATTAATACAACATATCTAATAATAAGATGAAAATATTCTTTACATTAATTTTATTGTTCTTCAGTCAATTTACATCTGCTAATAATGAATTTGATCCATTCCGTCCACATGGTCAATTTATTAATCTTGGCTTACATGTCATGTACATTGATTGTCTAGGCAATAAGTCACCTACCGTTATTTTTGATGTTGGCCTGGGTGATGCATCAGCAAATTGGCTACATATTGCCAAGGTTTTATCAAACGATGTACGAGTGTGTTTATATGATCGTGCTGGTTATGGATGGAGTGATCCGGGTCCGGGAAGTAGAACAACAGCACAAATTGTTCATGAGTTAAATATGCTATTAGAGTCTGCTGAAATTTCTGGGCCTTATGTTATTGTCGGTCATTCATTTGGGGGGTTTACAGCCAGGTATTTTACTGCGACATATCCAGATAAAATTGCAGGCATGGTGTTAATTGATTCATCACATCCGGATCAAATTTACAGACTATCCTCACTTGATCAAGTAAAGAAAAAACAATCACTAAAACTAGCAAGAAAAGAACCCGCTCCAGAATATATGAATGAAACTGAAAAGCGCTGGTATTTTCTTAACTCAAGTAGAAAAGCGACATTTGCACAAATGGGAGAATTGAAAAGTTTTAAAGACAGTGCATATCAAGTAAAACATTCAGGCCCTTTACCGGATATTCCACTTGCAGTATTAACTAGAGGCAAAGATCAATTACCAGAAATAGATGGTGTTTCACTCGAACAAGAATGGCAGGAAATGCAAAAAAATCTATTAACTCTCAGTGAGAATAGTTGGCAAACCATTATTAAAAATAGCGGACATCAAATATATATCGATGCCCCGAAAGAAGTAGTAGAAAATATATTAAAAGTAGTAATGAAAATAAAACAGCAAAAAACAAAAGTAGTTAATTGAGAACAATTAATGCAAAATCATTTTATTTCAAAACTCTCTTGAATCATATGCCCAATGCATTAAAGCTTGTCTTTGTTTACGCCTGCAATTTAAATCATATTGTTCACAATTTTTTTTAATAGCGCCTCTATGCCTAACTATCGCTTTCCAGCGTTTTATTTGGCGGAAATCTTCTTCCTCTAGTCGACGTCCCATATAATAGCGACAGTACCACTGAAACCAGCCGCGAGGATCATCTTCAAATATCCAGCCTTTCTTTTGCCATTCGTTTAAAGGTAAAGAAGCATCTATAGCGTAGTAATTAAGATTAGCATTTTTACCTTGTGGTGATAACTTTGCTTTTTTAAACCAACTCTTTGGAAATTCATTTTGACAATCTGTCAAATATTTCCCACCAAAGACACCAAGCTCAAGCATTTTCTGTGGAGTTAATTCAGGTTTGAATTCGTTATCAAAATTCTTCCCTACCGGTTCTTTAAGATAATAAATATATTGAGACTGCATCTTATCATTAACAATCACCTTCTTATTCATAGCTTAATATTATTAATCTGAAGTAGTAATATTTTCTGGAAAAACAAGTTTTTATTGGAAATATAATAATTACCTAGAACAAGCAATAGATGATGTGCTATGTGATTTATAATGCACACCACTAATTTTTTATTTAAGAATATATTCACTTTTTTGATTGAAAAAGATTTGCCAGTGAAGAACTATATTTTTTTAATATATATATGGAAATTAAAAAAGCTATTACCTGAATAACGGTAGCATAGCCAAACCTATAATAGTCTAAAGAGAACCCAAACCAAACAGCCATTTGCATATAAATAGTGTTTGGAATATTTAATACCCCTAATATTCCATATATAAAAGTTACAATTGTTAAATAACTCTTTATATTAATTTCATTATTTTTAATAAAAAACAATGGAAGTAAGAACGGCCAAAAAAATAAAACAATCTGAAGAGCCCATAAGAATATAATGGCTTCACCACCACCTGAAGCATACGAGATAGAAGGGAAAATAATAATCAACAAATAGAATATGATTTTCATAATTATATTTATTTAGCTCTATCTTATTTAAGGTGAATTCTATAAAGATTCAATATTATCAGGAATCTCTATAATCATATTTTATTTCCATAAAATTATTATATTTTTGTCTTTTTTTAGCAACATATCTTATACAAATTTTTGTTTTACTTGATGTTTTTATACAGATAAAGAATAAATATTTATTGCCGATAAGAACATTAATGATTATTTTTGGAACAGATTCATGACAGCTCAATTACAAGTAAATGAAAAACGACGATTAAAACGTTTTTCTGCTCGTCTGAAAGTCTATTCTCAATTAACAGATGAGTTAATAGGCTATTCAGAAAACCTTCATAGAGAAGGAATGATGATCGTAACTAAATATCCGATCCAAAAAAAGGAAGAACTCCAAATTTGGTTTGGTGCCACAAAAAGTGAAAAAAGGTTAAATCGAATATTTGTATCTGCATATAAAGTTTGGGAAAGTTTTACAGATAATGGCGAGCGTTTTTACTATTCCGGCTTACATTTTGTTCCACCATCAGAAGAAACTCTAGATCAAATTCAGAGCCTTCTTCATGAGATTATGGATGATGATTAACTAATTACTTTATTGAGCGTCATTATCTTTTATCTTTAGTTCCAATATTTTAGATGCATCTGCTTCAGCGAGGTAATACCAACCAATTGAGTTTAGTTTGTTATATGCGAGTAATTTTTCTTTACCATATTCTTTATAACTAATGTAACCATTTTTCCCATTCAGAATATCCTTTACAACCTCTTTATGTGGATAAACTTTTAAGTTGTCCATCGCATTAATAAGCGTGCCACGCTCATAAGTATTAGACGTCTCTTCTGAGTTGACAATAATTTCTGCTCGATCATTGAGCAAATAAGTATTTTCTATTCCTTGTATATCTGACATGGTCATTAATCTATGTCGAATAAACTCAAGCGTCATCTCAACGGCGGCAACACCCAGAAACTTACCATTCTTATCAAATAGTTTGCTGGTACAGGGGAGCATTAGACCTCGTCCGCCGACGTCAATATAGGGCGGCATCCAGCATGCACCTTCATTATTTAAGGTGTTTACATACCAAGGCCGTTCTCTGGCATCAAAATCAGACGGATAACCCGTTTTACCAGGATACTCTGCGAAAATACCTTCTTCCAAACCAACAAATGTCCAGACCAATGGTAGTCCCTGATCTTTAATCACACTCATTGCCGTTTTATCGTCATCAACAGCAACTTGCATATGGTGACTCTTAAGAATCATTCGTTTGAATGTGTGCCGCAAGGGATTAAGGATACGTACTAGATCTTCTACCTGATCATATTCAACGCCAGGCGCTAATTTATAGGATTGCCAGTCAACACTAATTGGAAATCCATAGACCGACGATTCTGCGAGATCCGGCGGCGCAAGTTGTGGATCAGCAAAATCCTTATAGTCATAAAAACGACCTGAATCCGGTTGTCCACGCTCCATTAAGGTGACTGCAGATGCGGCAACACCCTGAACAATACCCTCATATTTAAGAAATTGTGTGTCAATATTTTGTGCATGCTTTGATATAGAAGAAATAAACCGATTCATCCGTTGACCTTGCAATTGCACTTCCAGTTTTTCTTCTTGTTTCTGATAGAAAGTCCAAGTCACAACAACTAAAGATGATAAAATCGTATAAACAAAAATATTAAGCACAGCAAGGCGGTGTCTATTCATCCAACGCAAGAGTTTTTGAACTATGGTATCTCGTTTAGCCTTAATCGCTACACCACGCATATAACGTCGAATATCATCTGCAAAATCTTCTACTGTATTATAACGATTGTTCGGTTCTAGTTGTGTTGCTTTTCTTACTATCGCTATGAGTTGTTTGGGGATACTTTGATCACAACCATAAGGTTTTGGATCGTCTAGTTTAGCCAGCCGTGCTTTTTCAAGAGTAGTGTTTTGATCGTCTGGAAGATAAGCACGACGAAGTGTGAGCAGTTCAAATAAAATCAATCCTAAAGAAAATAAATCACTTCGATGGTCAATAATATCGTTTTGTCCATTTGCCTGTTCGGGAGACATATAAGGAGGTGTTCCTAACAACTGTCCTACTTGCGTTCCATCTGTATCATCATCTCCTTTTGACCCAACCTTTTCTGTAAGGTCATCAAATACTTCTTCATTGACTGAGATTATCTTTGCGATACCCCAATCCATTACATAGACTTCATTGAAGGAACCCACCATAATATTAAGTGGCTTTAAGTCACGATGTATCACTCCTTTGCGATGTGCGTAATGCAAGGCATCACAAACTTTTAAAAAATGCTCCAGTCTGGCTGACAAATTATGATGCTTACCGACCTTCCCTTTTTCATCCAATTGTTTTTGCGACTCTGTAATAAGATCTTTTAAAGTTTTACCTTGAATCAACTTCATGGCATAAGCCGCTTTGTTCCCTTCGACCTTCATTTGATAGACAGGAACAATATTAGGATGCTGTAATTGTGCGGTAACCTGAGCTTCCATCAGAAATCGCCCTAGATAACTTGGAACTTCTGCTACATGTGGGTGAATTCTTTTAAAAGCGACCGTTCTTCCTAATTCATTATCTTTTGCAATCAGGATTTCACCCATCCCGCCCTCATCAATCGACTCTAGAAGTGTAAAATCGTCTGCTGAATCACCAACATCAACTCCCGATGGCTTAGAATCAACCTTGTTAACATTAGATATATTAGCTGCTACTGTGAGCTCAATCTTTTTAAGAAACTGATAGTCCTTAAATTCATCTTTATTTATACGCTTACTGTTATATAGATCGGAAATAAATTCATCGTCTTTTTCTTCACCATTTTTTTCACAAAACTTCTTATATAGAACTTCAAGGTCGGATTCATCTATGGATGAGATACTGCGTAAAATCTCTTCTGGCAACATATATTTATGTATAGATTAATAAAATACTAGAACTGTATATTTAAAGAATATTTTTAATTTGATCTCTATCAAGTAATGCTACGATTATCTTCTTCTGTCTTAGTCTCTTTCTTATAATTTGTATCTTGACGTTTTAAATTAACCGCATGTTTCTGCTGATAAATATCAAATACCTTATCTGCATCAAGCCCGGCACACATCATCGCTGACACTAGAAAGTGTAAAATATCAATCAATTCAACACGTATATTTTGCATATCAATTTCATCTTTGCTCCACCACTTCCATAACAATTCTTCATCAAGCTCAATCAACTCTTCTTTCATCGCTTTTGAATAGTTTACTAGCCACTCATTTGGTAAATCATTCGCCATGACTTTATTTTCAGCAACCGCAGCGATAATCGCGCTCATATTTAAATCTTGCCCTGATTTATCTTTCAGTTTATTTTTTGCAAAAACATAATCATTAAGTTCTGTTTGCATTTCAAAAATCTTATCTAACATGGTTTAGTTCCGCTCCGAATTAAGTACTATTTTCTTGTGAGATTATTAATTACTAAGTTACCACGATTACAGTCGATGACAAATCCTGAACCATCTGGATGAATACTATATAATCCCGCTTCCTTTGTAGCCCTGATTATTATGCCTTTAATTACTTTTGACGATATTTCTCTTGAATTTGGCGATCAGATGATCCTGAATAAAGTCAGCATGGCGCTGGAGCCGGGCGAGCGCGTCTGTTTAATCGGACGTAATGGTGCGGGAAAATCAACCTTAATTAATATTATTAATAACAAGGTTGAGGCCGATAGCGGTGAAATCGTAAAACAATCTCATCTTAGAGTGAGTCAATTAGAGCAGGCACTTCCTGAAATTCGCGATATTAGCGTCAAAGACTATGTCGCTGAAGGTCTTAGCCATTTACAGGCTTTATTAAAAGAATATGAAGTCCTATCAAACGATAATATTGAAAACAATCCTCATTTATTACGTGAACTGCAAGATCTGCAACATCAAATAGAAGCGGAAGGCGGTTGGAATATAGATCAACGAGTTGAAACGATTGTTTCTGAACTCAATCTGCCTGCTGAATTAAAACTAGATGAATTGTCTGGCGGTTGGCGCCGTCGCGTTGCGCTAGGAAGAGCTCTGGTGAGTAACCCGCAGCTATTATTACTTGATGAACCTACAAATCATCTGGATTTAAGCACTATACAATGGCTGGAAAACCGTTTTAGCAATTTTAGCGGCGCTATACTTTTTATTACACACGATCGTGCTTTTCTACAAAAACTGGCGACACGAATTATTGAACTGGATCGCGGCAAACTTTCCAGTTGGCCGGGAACCTATCAAAATTATTTAGTCAATAAAGAAAAAGCCCTGGAAGAAGAAGCAAAAAGTAATGCTCTGTTTGATAAAAAACTGGGTGAAGAAGAAGTCTGGATAAGACAAGGCATTAAGGCAAGACGGACTCGAAATGAAGGACGAGTTCGCTCGTTGGAATCAATGCGTAAAGAAGTTGCAAAACGACTAGCCCCACAAAATAAAGCTCGTATTCATATCGAAGAAGCAGAAAAATCCGGGCGCAAAGTCATTGAAGCTCACAATGTTTGTCACAGTTATGGTGAACTAAAGTTAATCGATAAACTTTCTTTAAAAGTAATGCGCGGCGATCGTATTGGCTTGGTCGGCAATAACGGTGTTGGTAAAAGTACCTTATTAAAAATAATATTAGGCAAAATTAAACCGAACTCTGGCACAGTAAAGATTGGAACTAATCTTGAGATCGCCTACTTCGATCAATTACGTCGTAATCTTGATCCGGAAAAAACCATTGCGCAAGTTATTGGTGAAGGTGGAGACTATATAAAAATTAATGGTAAAGATCGTCATGTTATTGGTTATCTGCGTGGATTCTTATTTACCGCCAAGCGTGCCATGACAAAAATAAAAGTATTATCTGGCGGTGAAAAGAATCGCGTCATTCTTGCCAAGTTATTAACTAAACCCAGCAATTTGATAATACTTGATGAACCCACTAACGATCTTGATGTTGAAACATTGGAAGTTCTAGAAGAACAACTTTCTGAATTCAAAGGCACATTAATTGTTGTTAGTCATGACCGAGAGTTTGTTGATAATGTTGTTAGCAGCATTCTCGTCTTCGAGGATTCTGGCGTAATACAAAACTATGCCGGTGGATTTAGTGATTGGGCAAGACACGGAAAACATCTTGCCGAAATGGATAACCCTATCTCAAAAAAAGAAAGCACCAGCTCTGATAATACAAACAAAAAAAGGACTAAGAATAAACTCAGCTATAAATTAAAACTGGAACTGGATTCTTTACCTGAAAAAATTGAGATACTTGAAGAAGAGATTACTGCGCTTGAAGAACAAACCAATGCAGATGATTTTTATTCCAAGCCTTACGAGCAACAACAGCCTGTACTCGATGAAATGAAAACCAAACAAGATACATTAGATGATGCTATCTATCGCTGGGCTGAACTTGAGAACATGGAAAAAGAACTGCAAGGATAAATTAGTTTTATGCATTTTGATAAACGCTATCTTATACATGGTTTCCTTCCAGCCTTTGTTTCTGCCTGCTGCTTTGCAGTCATGGCGACTTGCATCAAAATAGCCTCTTCTGAATTACCCGCCGTTCAACTCGTCTTTCTGCGCAGCATTATTGGTCTATTAATCATTCTACCAATTGTTTTGCCGCGCGGAATCAATTATATAAAGACACCCGTTCTACACTTGCACATGTTTCGTGGCCTTATCAGCATTTGTGCTATGACCTGTTTCTTTTATGCCATTTCAAAAATCGGCTTATCTGAAACAACCCTACTTAATGCCTCGTCACCTTTATTTATCGGATTGTTGGCAATGCCTATATTGAAAGAAAAGATAACACCTCGTAGTGCTTTAGCCTTAGTCGTTGGCTTTATTGGTGTCTGCTTTATTCTTAAACCAGGCACAGCACTATTTACCTTCGCCGCCTTAATAGGCCTATGTTCTGGATTATTTATAGCCTGTGCAAAAATATTAGTCCGCTATATGGCGAACACAGAACCGGTCATGCGTACCGTCTTTTACTTCAGTATTTTTTCAACAATTTATTCAAGCATACTAATGATCTGGTTTTGGCAAACACCCACGATGTTTGATGTATCGATCATGGTCCTCGCAGCTATCTGTGCGACAGGTGGGCAGACCTTATTAACCTATTCCTTTACCCATAATGAAGCGGTAACAGTCGCACCGTTTACCTACGTCACTGTTATGATGGCGACAATATTTGGTTGGGTCGGCTGGGATGAACTTCCGGATATCGGCTCCAGTATTGGAGCAATTTTAATTATTGGTTCTTGTTTGTCTCTGACAATTCAGGGCAAGTTACCTAATCCGTGGAAGCAAAAACCGCCGGCATGACAAATAAGATTCTTATTTTTAGCTAATACTTTATATATTTCATAACGTCTATACTGAGTTGCCTCGGCTCGATAAATAGCGAAGCGTCGTAATGCTTTCAGGCGTCAATTCGAGCATCTTGTTAAGTTTTAGCTTTTTCATTTTCTATTTCTTCCAGAAATTGTCTTGCTAAACCCTGGGCACTTTTCCGATGATGATTTTCTACATTACCCCATTCCCGACAATACCAGCAAATTCGTTCGGCGATAGTCCCATCTGAAGGCTCTCCTAGCTTGCTCTTCAACGCCAGAATCTGAGATCCCATATTCACTAATGCTTTAGTTTTATCATCTGTCCTAGAGGCTAATTCGGGAAACGGATTAAAACCCTTCACACAAAACACTAAATCATTCTTACCCTCTGCTGCTTGTTCTAGCATAGGAATAAGTTTTTCTTCCAATTCTGATTCCAGAACATCTAGCTGCGTATATAACTTTGTTTTAGATACCATTAACTATTCCAATTCAGTTATCAGTTCTCACATTGGACATTATTCATTAATATCTCTATTCAATAGCATATCAATAAACTGCTGTTTAACCTCTTTCGATGCATCACGATAATTATCAAACTTAACATGCTGGTTTGTATCGATCGTGTTCATTTTAATTCCCCAAAGTGGTTTGATACCAATCGGGTTCATCGAATAGCGGACATCACCTAATATCTCAGGTCTTCCCGGATATTGACTCACGTAATTATCAGAAAATATTTCAAATCGTTGAATATCTTCAGCTAACAAGGAATTATTATCCAGTTCTGGAAATGTTTCTGTCATATTAAATTGTATTATGGAATCACCTTGATAGATTCGCTTTGATAATCCAGCTCGTACTGCATCGATATAAAATATGTTGTTTGATAAATACACTGATCGCCATAACAAGGAATTACCTATAGTTGGTTTTACTATTATTTTTTCAATGGTGTGTCCGCGTTGTGCAGCAAGCTCAATGATCGATTCCTCTGCACGATTCATTTGAGCAAATGTAAATAATAAATAAAAGCCTGCTAAGACAAGACCAATACGGCCAAAGCTTGAACTGAGCTTCTTATATCCAATACTGATTGCGACTATTAATGTAATCGTAAATACAGGATCAATTATAGAAATAAT
>JAJFKK010000119.1 GCA_021773245.1 Gammaproteobacteria bacterium
TAGACTTAGCACTCCTGTTTCAAGAAAATATTTCAGATGTTGCTGCTGAAAATAAAGTATTTACTCATAAGCAAAACAGTTTGATCTTAAATTGGTTATATCAAGCCGACTTATTCTTATCCGATAATAATAAAGAAGCTGGCTCTAGGTTAGTCAATTTATTAAAAGATCATGAATGGCCTACCCCACTATCTGATATTGATGCCAATATTTTATTGGAAATGTTAGGTATAACCGTTGATGAAAGTTCTTCATTAGAAATCCCAGAAACACTAGTTGATTTATATAAACAACTTAAGGAACTCTCTTCTCAAATAAATGCAAACAATGTAGAAAGCATAAATAACCTCGCTAACATCACAGAAGAAATTGGTTTGGCTGCTGGGGCGCTTGACCTTATTGGTTTTCAAGATGTTTGTTTGATTGTCAAAGAAAACTTATCCGATATGATCAGCGAACAATCATCATCTATTCAAGATTATATTCCGTATATTAGTCAGTGGGAAAATCATGTAAAAAATTATTTATTAGAACCTGATAATTCTGATGCGGCAATGAGTCTACTAAATTACTTAGCTGATATGCATTGGCCTGCACCACTTGAGGCAACAGATATTGATATATTGAAAGATATGTTTGGTGTTACTGAGGAATCGACAGATGTTATGGATACCACAATGGTCACGTCAGTCGACCAAATGGATTCAACAATTGTAACGACAACAGATCAACTAGACTTAACTATTGCAACGACAAATAATCAAGTACAGGATGTACTCAATGAAATTCTTGATGATGTCATTGATACAAAAGATATTTTGGCTGCTCCACATACTGTCAGCAAAGATTTAGTAGAAATGTTGAGAGAAGAAGTTGTCATTATTCAAGAGGAAGCCTTTAATAATGTAGAGCTCATTAAAGATAAAAATATTGAAGCGAGCATTATATCTGATTCATTATCACAATATGCACTACATACTGAACGTTTTGGAAATGCATGCCAGGCAGCCGAACTAGATGGTTTATATCAAGTCTCTTCTCTTTTTTCTAGAAATCTTAATTATTTTTCAAATAATCCAACTGATTTCACTGAACACCAGTTATCTTTACTCTCATCCTTTCCTGAAAAGGTATTAGCCTATCTTGAAATGCCTGGTGAAAGTAAATACAGCGATGAAATCGCTCAAATTCTTCAAGATGATGCATTACCTAAAAAGTTAATGTTAGGTGTTGCTCCAGCACTTATAAACCTATTAAAAGCAGTCTACGTGTCTGATCAAGACGTTAACAAAGAAATCAGACAAACCGTAGCTACAAGAGAAGATACTTCCATAGAACTCCCTGCTGATATTAATCAGGAATTACTCGATGGTTTGCTCCAAGAATTGCCAGGACAGACTGAAGAGTTTTCTTCTGCCATACAGTCACTAATAGATGGTAGTGGTGCTATTAGCTAAGTACAAAAGGCACAGCGAGTTGCACATACGGTGAAAGGTGCTGCTAACACCGTAGGTGTTAAAGGTATCGCAACATTAACGCATCACCTTGAAGATATATTGACTGCACTTAATGAATTAAACCATCTTCCATCTCCTGCGCTTGCAGCTGTTTTTATGGAAGCCTCAGATTGTCTTGAAGAAATGAGTGAAGCTTTATTAGAGCGAGGGTCGTCTCCTGAGAATAGTCAGGAAGTTTTGCAGAATGTATTAAATTGGGCAAACCAAATTGAGTCAGAAGGCATAGATTGTCTTAGCTCAGAACAAGACGATAGTTCAAGAGCCACAGATAATAATAACGAAAGCAAAGAAAAAGCAGAAGAAAAACTCACTGATGAAAATGAGGTTGAAGCAACTCTGAGAGTACCTGCAAAACTTATCGATGAAGTATTACGGTTGCTTGGTGAAACTATGATTGTGACATCTCAATTACAAGAGCGAGTACGTTTGTCTACACTACAGTCTCATCGTCTTCTCGAACATCAGAACATGGTACAAAATCTTACCTCTGATTTGGAAGTTCAAGTTGATGTAAACAGCAATGTTTACAGTCAAAAACAAGCTGTTAATCAAAATGAAGTCTTCGATTCTTTAGAATTAGAAGAATTCAACGAGCTGCACACCGTAACACACCAAATCGTTGAAGCCGCTGTTGACTCTTATGAATTCAATCAGGAAATAGCAACCGACTTACGTGAACTTGATGAACTTCTAATTGATAAATTACGTTTACATAATGAAATACAAGATCTTGTTATGCGAACACGTATGGTACCAATTAAAACCATTACTCCGCGGTTACAACGTATCGTTCGTCAAATCTGTAGAACCACGAAAAAACAAGCCGCATTAGAAATTATTGGTTCGGATACACTTATTGATAGTAATGTTATTAACAAGTTAATTGACCCACTGATGCATATGCTTAGAAATGCTATCGATCATGGCATTGAAGTGCGTGAAGAACGAATACATCTTAAGAAAGAACCTGAAGGAAAATTAGTTCTAAACTTTTTTAGAGAAGGAACACAAATTGTAGTTAGATGTCAGGATGACGGCGCAGGCTTAGATCATAAAGTCATACTAAAGAAAGCAATCAAACAAAATCTAATTAATGCCGATGAGAAACTATCTGAAAGTGAAATAAATAGATTGATTCTTCATCCTGGGTTCTCAACTCGAGAACAAGCAACACAAACCTCCGGACGAGGTGTCGGCATGGATATAGTCCATACTGAATTATTAGCGATGAAAGGTAGTGTTCGTATTGAATCTGAAAAAGGAAACGGCTGTTTAATCGAATTAAGAATGCCTGTGTCATTGATGTCCTCTCATGCTTTATTACTGCGTCATCTAAATCAGGTTATTGCTGTTTCAAACCACGGTATTGAAAAAATACTTCACCCTAGTGATTCACAAATAATAAAAACAGCTAATGCAACATTTTGCGAAGTTGATGGTGAGAAACTTAAAATGGTGACATTGGAATCGCTTTTAAACCTTCCTGAAGACCGTAGAAATGATGACAGAGAAACGCGCCCTGCACTTCTTATTCGTGAGGAAGAATTAAACCATGTCGTCTATATACAGGAAATAGCTGATACACGAGATCTGTTCATTAAATCGATGGGTAAATACCTAAATAATGTAAAAGGTATCCTTGGTGCAACAATACTTGGTGATGGTAGCGTCGTTCCAGTTATAGATTTACCAGAACTGATACGAGCTCCAAAAGTAAAAATACAAGGAGAGTCTAGTGACTTTACCCAAACACATATTCATAGAGCCCTACCTATTGCATTAGTTGTCGATGATTCTCTTAGTGCTAGACGAGCGCTTGCTCAAGTTATTCAAGATGCAGGTTTTGATGTCAGGACAGCAAAAGATGGTCTTGAGGCTGTAGGTATTATTGAGAAAAAGAAACCGGATATTATGCTAGTCGATATGGAAATGCCAAGAATGAATGGCATGGAATTAACCTCACATGTCCGTGGTTTTGAAAATACAAAAGATATCCCGGTAATAATGGTTACTTCACGTTCGACAGATAAACATAGAAAACAAGCTGAAGCTGCTGGTGTAGATGTCTATGTCACAAAACCTTTTTCTGAAGATGATTTACTTGATCATGTACATGACTTATTAAATTAGGTTCATATTCAAACCTATAATCTATTGAATTAACTTACCTTTTTCTTTATGTTTAGCCACCCTAACATTAACCCAAACTCAGGATGAATTTCATTGTCTCGTATTTTACTTATTGATGATTCTGAAGATTTTCGAAATTTACTAAGACATTACATCTTAAGTGAATATCCAGGTTTTGATGTTGTCGATTACGATCCAAGAGATAAGGGTTTACCTGGAGAAAGTTTTCCCTGGGATGAATATGAATTAGTTTTACTTGATTACGATCTTGGTTTAGGCCGCGAAAACGGCCTGGGTTGGATGATCCATTTCACTTCTATTCCAAATATGCCTCCGGTAATAATGATTACCGGTGTTGGCAACACAAAAATTGCGGTTGCAGCATTAAAAGCAGGCGCTATAGATTTTATAGACAAGGGTGATTTATCAGCCGACACATTAAAAGCAACACTCGATGATGCTTTCTCTCATTCTGACAAGCAGCACACAATAATTGCTAACCGACCGAGTAAAGCCGAAGAACAAGTTAATGATGCAACTAATTCTGAAGGGACACTGTTACCTGATTTACTTTTTCATGAAGAAAGCGAGGGAAATGATTTTTTTAATTTAACAAGTGAACCTGATCCACTCTCAATAACAGACGATCAAATGGAAAAGTTTGGTTTGGCCGTTCCAGGTTACGAGTTGCTAAAAGAAATCGGACGTGGAGGCATGTCAGTTGTATTACTAGCCAAACCAATTGAAGAAGATAAAGAAGTTGTATTAAAAATAATGTTTACAGAGGGACATGAAGATCCATTAGCATTAAAACGATTTATGCAGGAATACACTCTAATCTCATGCCTTGATCATCCTCATATAGTAACGATAGATGAAAGAGCGTTCGCTTCTGATTTTGCCTATATTGCCATGGAAAATTTCCCTGGAGGAGATCTAGCCAAAAAACTGACAACAGGAATTGATCTTGAAACGTCAATAGAATATATACGCCAAATGTGTATGGCACTCGTTGCTGTTCATGACATCAATATTGTTCACCGAGATATCAAACCCGGTAATGTTTTATTCAGAAAAGATGGAACACTGGCTATCACTGACTTTGGTGCAGCAAAAAACCTTACTGGTGATGTTGAAGATATTACAATTAACAACCATATTGTTGGTACACCTTATTATATGAGCCCTGAACAAGCGGCTAGTATGCCAATTGATCATCGTAGTGATTTATATAGCCTGGGTATCATGATATATCAAATGCTGACTAATGAACGTCCCTATACAGCAAAATCCATTGCGCAATTAATATCGATGCATTTACATGCTCCAATACCTAAACTACCTGACAATTTAGCTAAATATCAGCCGCTTATTGATGGATTATTGGCGAAAGATCCAGATGATCGTTTCCAATCAGCCAACGATGTCATTTTAGGTTTAGATTGGATTAAATAATTTACCTCTAAAATATTTTTGTTTTAGATAAACCAGGCTATACCTTTATACTGTTATACTACCTTCCAAATAATTACTGATGAATGCAGGAGTTCATGAATAGTGGAATTTTTAACCGAATACGGGATGTTTCTTGCAAAACTAAGCACCATCTCAATATTATTTATCGTCATTGTAGGTGCGCTTATATTTATATTGATGCGAGCAAAAAATGATCATGAACATCTCAATATAAAAAATATTAACGAGAAATATGAAACCATGAGTTTCATGTTGAACTCACAAGTATTAAATAAAAAGGCATTTAAAAAATTCTTAAAAGAACATAAAAAAGAGTTGAAGAAAAAAGAAGCATTAGATGAAAGAAAAAAAATATTCGTACTGAATTTTATTGGTGATATAAAAGCTAGTACTGTTTCCTCTTTAAGAGAAGAAATAACTGCTATATTAACAGTTGCAAATAAAAATGATGAAGTCGTTGTGATTTTAGAAAGTGGTGGCGGAACAGTTCATGGTTATGGATTAGGGGCTTCACAACTAAAACGAATCAGAGACAAAGAAATAAAACTAACCGCAGCAGTAGATAAAGTTGCTGCTAGTGGTGGTTATATGATGGCTTGTGTTGCAGATAAAATTATTGCTGCTCCTTTTGCAATAATTGGTTCAATTGGTGTGTTAGCACAAATACCGAATTTTCATCGATTACTAAAAAAAATGGATATCGATTTTGAACAAATTACAGCAGGAGACTACAAAAGAACATTAACTTTATTTGGTAAAAACACAGATAAAGACAGAGAAAAATTTAAAGAAGAACTCGAAGATACTCATGAGCTTTTCAAAGAGTTTGTCAAAAATAACCGAGAACAGGTTGATATAGATAAAATTGCGACAGGCGAACACTGGTACGGACAACGTGCTATCGAAATGAATCTTGTTGATGAATTAATTACCAGTGATGATTATCTAACTAGCGCAGCAAAAGAAGCTGATATATTCGAAGTAAAATTTGAACGCAAAAAACCTGTGTCTGAAAAACTATTTTCATTTGGTGCGAACTTACTAGGTTCAATTGACGGGCGAGGATAAAGCTTAGAACATAAGGGTTTTCAATTCTTCAGCAATCTTTTTGACGCCCTCTTCTACAACCGACTCTTCCATAGAATAAGTAATTCGTATGCATTGATGCTTATGATCCCAGTCATCTTCCAAGCCAGGAAAAAAATGTGAACCGGAAATAATAAGTACGTTTTTTTCTTTTAAACGTTCATACAGTTCGGTTGACGTAATCGGTAAACTAGGCAACCAAAGCCAGAGAAACATCGCTCCTTCTGGCTTATGAATATAATAATCAATACCATCAAACTCTTTATGTATCACGTCGACAGCATGTTCGACTTTTTCTTGATAATACGGTTTTATTAAAAGTTGAGATAAACGCAATATTTCACCACTGCTTATTAAATCCTTCGCAATCATGGCGCCAAAATTAGCCGTAGATAGATTAATGACGGCATTCATGTTTCGAATTAATTCAATCACCGGTTTATCTGCTATAACGATACCTGTTCTAGTTCCCGGCAAACCCACTTTAGAAAGACTCATACAATAAATAATATTTTTATTCCAAATAGGATTTGTGTCTGTAAAGATAATATTCGGGAATGGCTCTCCATAAGCATTATCTATAATCAGTGGAATATCATTCGATTCAGCTAAAGCAAGTAGCTTTGCTACTTCGTCATCTGATAAAACATTTCCTGTGGGATTTGTTGGTCTTGAAACACAAATGGCAGCCGTATTTTCTTTCACATGCAAATTTTCAAAATCAACGTGATATTTAAAAAAACGATCATCCAACTTTTCAATTAAAGGACGATAGGAATAAAACATATTGTCGCTTAAACCTACATCTGAATAACCTATATATTCAGGCGTTAGAGGTAATAACACTTGATTATGATTGCCCTTCTCATCTTCACCCGCCAGCATATTAAACAAGAAGAAAAAGGCCGATTGACTACCTATCGTTAATGCTACATTTTCAGAACTAATACCCCATTGATACTGTTCATTCATCATATCAACAATGGCATTTATAAAGTCTTGATTGCCTTGTGGTAATTCATAATTACCAACAGCATGAGAAAATAAAGCGGGGTTATCAATCAAGCGATGAAGTGAATCTCGAAAATATTGCTGTACACCAGGGATATGGCTCGGGTTACCGCCGCCTAACATTAAAATATCAGACTTCCCTGACATAGCATTACCAAGATCATCCATAAGTTGGACGATCCCGGATTCACTACTAAAACGTGATGCAAATTTAGAAAATTTCATATGATAGTAAATTTAATTATTCTTATATAAAAATGAATAATTATGTATATACCCAAGCTACTTGAAAATAACTATTTCCGTTTTCTGCTATTGATCGTTCCCATCTTTTTACCAATAAGAACTAAATGCATCACACGTTCGGCGGCATTGGCAAGATGCGCTTTTGAATTTCCAATTGCTTCTTCTAAAGACATATCTCGCGCGCACGCACTTTCCAACCCATCAATACCATGAGCGAAAACACCGTTAGCATCATCGGTAATACCTCCACCAATCGCGACCGTTGGCACACGGTTTTTACGCGCCGCTTTAGCAACACCTGATGGCGTTTTACCAAAGGCTGTTTGAAAATCAACGCGTCCTTCACCAGTAAGCACTAAATCAGCACCTTTTAAGTGCTTATGTAAATCTGTCGCTTCAATAACGATATCAACACCACTCTTCATTCTAGCTTTGGTAAAAGCAACTAAACCAGCACCAAGACCACCAGCAGCGCCAGCACCTTTCAATCTCACAACATCTTTATTTAAATCTTTTTTAATCACCATGCCGAGATGCTTCAAATTGCCATCAAGTGTTTTCACCATTGCAGCCGTCGCACCTTTTTGTGGGCCAAACACGGCTGATGCACCTGTCTTGCCGCACAAAGGATTATTAACATCACATGCGACTATTATCTTTGTTTTTCTCATTAACGGATCCAAACCTTTCATATCGATATTGGCAATCTTATTAATCATGCCGCCGGCACCATGTTCAGTTATTTCTTTACCTTGCTTATTTAAAAAACGAATACCCAATGCTTGAGCCATACCAACGCCACCATCATTGGTTGCAGAACCGCCGAGACCAATAATAATTTTCTTAGCGCCACGTTTAGCAGCATCTAACATTAACTCGCCGGTACCATAGGTTGTCGTATTGAGTGGATTCTTTTGTCTACCATTAACAAGCGGTAAGCCAGAAGCTTCAGCCATTTCTATAACGGCTGTTTCGCCGTCAGCTAACATGCCATATCGCGCTGAAACAGCTTTACCCGCCGGACCAGTCACTTTTTTACGTAAAAATTTACCGCCGGTCGCATCAACCAATGATTGAACCGTACCCTCTCCTCCATCAGCCATAGGTACTTTAATACACTTTGCTTTCGGTAAAACTCGTTTAACACCTTTTTCCAGTGCGGCTGCAACTTGTAGTGAGGTTAAATTTCCCTTAAAGGAATCTGGTGCAAGAATAATTTTCATTAAAGCGTCCTCCAACGACGACAATAGGATATATGTGATATTTTTCTAATTAGGCTGTTTTTAAAACAAGGCATTTTGGCTAGAAGTTTTCTCAAGCATTGAACCTCAAACGGTATATTCTAAGGCATTTGAACAATATTAAAAAATCTTTTCATATTTGCTAAATTATCGGATATTTTCAGCAAAATAAGCTTGAATTTTGCTTTTTCTCTCCAATTTTGCCCTTAACATAGCCTTATTCTGGAAGAGCCTTTAAACTACCCGTCCTTGAACTTCACTCTAGTGAAGTCGTCTACATAAGTAGAACAATATAAAAAAATAAAATTATTCTAAATTAATAGTTCAACGGAGATTACTCATAATGAATTACCTTAAGTTAAGCCTCTTAAGCATTTTAATTATCCCAGCTATGGTATTTGCCCATGGCCCAGCAAGACAAAAAGCGCTTGTCACATTGGAGATCCATGCTTCTCCAGCTGAAGTTTGGGCGATTGTGAGTGATTTTTGCTCTATCGCAGAATGGAACTCAATGGTAAAAACATGTAGCGCAACACAAGGGTCAGAAAAAGGCTCTATTCGAACCATTGAATATGGTACAGGTGAAAAAGTATCCGAAAAGTTATTCAAGAATGATCCTGAGAACATGAAAATGTTATATGCGATGGAACAATTAGAAAAAGGTCGTATTATGAAAGGGCTTCCAATAGCAACGTTGAGTACCACCATATCCATTACGCCAGCTGATAATGGCGCAAGTTCATTAGTACAGATGAAAGGCGCTTTTTATCGTGCCTTCCCTGGCCCAACACCTCCAGAAGATCAAACTGATGCTGCTGCTATTGCGGCAGTAACAACACTTTATCAGAATGGTTTAAAAGGTATTAAGTTGGCGGCTGGAGGAAAATAATTACATCAACGAAGCATTAAAAACACTCATAACTAATTTAAAATGAGTGCATTTAAAATAACTTTATCATTTCTAGTATTAAGTTGGGCTTGTACTCTACAAGCCCAACCTTATGCGTACATCACAAATCAAGGTAACAATTCTGTCTCCGTCATCGATACCGAAATAAATAAAGTCATAAAAACAATTAAAGTTGGTAACCAACCTGCTGGCGTTGTTGTTAGTAACAATAGTAAACGTGTCTACATCAGTAACCCGGAAAGCCATGATATTACAGTTATCGACACAGAATCACTTTCAGTTATTAAAACGATAAAAGTCGGTGGTGGGCCATTAGCCATTGCCATAAGTCCTGATGATAAATCTGTTTATGTAGCAGACTGGTATGAGGACAGTGTTTACTTTATTGATACTGATTCCTTAGAAGTTAAAACTAAAGTCAATGTCGGCGACTCCCCTTCTGGTCTCGCCGTTGATCCCAATGGGCTATTTCTATACGTTGCTAATCGTGATGACAATACGATTATGATTATTAACTTAATTGATAATCATGTTGTTAATACAATAACCGTCGGTAGAGCACCTTTTGGTATTACATATGATTCTAACAAGAAACAATTATACAGCGCCAATGTTCAATCTGGCGATGTTAGTGTTGTCGATTTAAATCAACAAAAAACAATCAAACATATTAAAGTCGGTGATTTTCCTTATGCTGTCGCAATAGATGAAAAAAACAACCGCCTATTTGTCACTAACCAACGTTCAAACTCTGTGTCAGTCATTGACAGAAATATGATGAAAACGATTAACCAGATAGAAGTTGGTGAATACCCTGAGGGGATCAATTTACACCCAGACCAAACTCGACTCTATGTTGCTAACTGGTTTGATAATCTGATATCTGTCATTGATATCAATTCACTAAAAGTCATTGATGAAATCGAAACTGAAGATGGTTGTCGTGCCTATGGACAATTCATTTCCAAACATTAGCATTTACTTGCTAATATAAGTGATACGCTTTTTGTCCAGAGCAGCAATAAAAGAAAATACTGAAGGAGTAACGGGTAATTTGAGCTCGATTAATAATAACTATCCCGCCATCGGTGCTTGGTGTAAAAGAATTGAATCTATTCCCGGTTACGAGAAAAATATCTACCTCACTGGAAAGAATAATTCTGCTGTCAGGATTTTTTAAGGATATATAAATGAAAATCACACTTGCATTTGATGTCTACGGTACATTACTTGACACAAATGGCGTGGTTACAGCTCTAGAAAAGCTAATCGGAAATCAGGCACAAGCATTTTCACAAACTTGGCGTGATAAACAATTAGAATATTCATTTCGCAGGGGTCTAATGAGACGCTATGATGTTTTTCCTGTATGTATTAGTGATGCTCTGGATTACTCATGCTTATTTTATAAAACACCTTTCACTGATGATGAAAAAAATAAGCTTTTACATATTTATAGCACATTACCTGCGTTTGATGATGCCGTGACGTCCCTTCAAAAACTTAAGAAAAGCGACAATCATTTATATGCCTTTTCAAATGGCCCAATAGTGACAATAGAAAAGTTACTTACTACTGCCAACATTAGAGGGTATTTTCTAGATATTATCAGCGTTGACAGTATAAAAACCTTTAAGCCATCGCCTGATGTATACAAACACTTTGTTAGTACCTCTAACGCAGAAAAAGAGAACGCATGGTTAATATCAAGCAATCCATTTGATGTGATTGGAGCAATTTCTACAGGGATGAAAGCTGTTTGGGTTCAACGTAGTAAAGAGGTGGTTTTTGACCCATGGGGCATAGAACCTACAATTACGATTAATACTCTTTTACAGCTCAAAGAAATAATTTCTTCATATTACAACGAATAGTTGTCAATATTTCTAATAGCGAATTAACTTAATCAACCTTAACCTTGCTCTAGTAAATTCCTAAGATCAATCACTGCGGCGTTTGCACTAGAAATATAAGATGCCATAACTAATGAATGGTTTGCTAGAAACCCAAACCCAGTCCCATTTAATATCATCGGACTCCAAACAGTATCTTGTGTTGCTTCTAATTCGCGAATAATTTGCCGTAAGCTAACCAAAGCATTTTTCTTTTGTAAAACATCATGTAGATCATATTCAATAGCGTGCATAAAATGAATTAATGCCCAACAGGTTCCTCGTGCTTCATAAAAATTATCATCAATTTCTAACCAAGGTGTTTTTACTTCAACAAGATCAGGTTTAGCTGTCGATTGAGTTGCCTCTGCATCTCCTTCCAAATCGGTATTAACTCTAGCCTGCCCTACGCTGGCACTTAATCGTTGCGATAAACTTCCTAATCTTTTTTCGACTATGGCAAGCCAATCTCGTAAGTTATCTGCACGTGAAAAAAATTGCGCGTCTTGTTCGTTTGGAT
This sequence comes from Gammaproteobacteria bacterium, assembly GCA_021773245.1. Classification (GTDB taxonomy): domain Bacteria; phylum Pseudomonadota; class Gammaproteobacteria; order Eutrophobiales; family Eutrophobiaceae; genus UBA7359. The sequence continues at coordinate 12,030 of JAJFKK010000119.1, forward strand.
CAGA
>JAJFKK010000120.1 GCA_021773245.1 Gammaproteobacteria bacterium
AGCATTGTGTGATGATGATCCAGAACTTTTCAATCTGACAGGTACTAATCAATCTGCACCTCGCCCAAACTGGCGCACTAAAACTCGTTATGAATTACGTGGAATAAAACTAGAACATGATGTTTGGGATTTTTGTTATGCCTTAAAAAATAAGGTCTTCGAATGAGTCTAGCGCATTAAATTCTTCAGTATCTTGTTTATCATTTTGACTGTCCGGCTTTGAGATTGAGAGAAGGTTTTTAATCCCAAATTTTCTGGCCGCCCTCAATACCGTTAGATTATCATCAATTAACAATGTTTCATCTAATGCGAATGGAATCTCGATTTGTAATTTTTTCCAAAAAGCCTGTTCTTCTTTGGCATGCCCTATCGAATGAGAACTAATGATTTTATCAAAAAAGACATCTATTCCTGTTTTATCTACTTTCATCTTTATCAGCTCTTCATGTGCATTTGTGACCATAATCACTGAATAGGCTGAATTAATACTTAATTTTTCTAAAAACGATTTAGCATGAGGACGGTACTTAATTAAATGTTCCACATCTGCTTTTAATTCAAGCACATCAAACTTTAGTCTTTCTGTCCAAAAATCCAGGCAATACCATGAAAGTGTTCCCGCTTCTTTTGAGTACCAGTCCTTCAATTGAGCCTTGGCATGAACAGCATTCATATTATTTAATCGACCCCAATGTTCGGGTAAATACTGCTGCCAAAAATAATTATCAAAATGTAGATCCAGCAATGTGCCATCCATATCTAACAGTATGGTTTTAATAGAGTTCCAATTAATGTTGTCTTTCATGTTAATTAAAGATAGGTTGAATAGATGACTAAAGACGTAAGGATAACAAAGCAAATCAGATGAATGAAATTAAACATCAAGACTTGGCTGATCTTGTAAATGATATTAGAGAAATTGCGCGTGTAGCTGGAGATAAAATACTGGAAATTTATGAAACGGATTTTTCAGTAGAAACAAAAAAGGATAATTCGCCTTTAACAGCAGCAGATATGGCTGCACACAATACGATTTGCGAAGCATTGGCTAAATTAACACCTGAAACTCCCATATTGTCTGAAGAATCATCTCACATCAGCTTTAATGAACGACAAAGCTGGAATCAATATTGGTTAGTCGATCCACTGGACGGAACTAGAGAGTTTGTTAAACGAAATGGTGAGTTTTCAGTCAACATTGCATTAATTGAAAGCCATCAATCAATTCTTGGCGTCATTCACATTCCGGTTACAGACATCAGTTATAGTGCTGCTCTTAATAATGGTGCTTATAAACATGAATCGAATAAAGAACCTATAAGAATCTACGCAAAAAAAACTGATGCTGATAGTATCACTATCGCCGGTAGCCGATCTCACGGCAATGAAAAACAAAGAAATTTTATAGCAAAATTAAATAACCCAGAAATTCTGGCAATAGGTAGTTCTTTAAAGTTTTGCCTCGTTGCCGAGGGTCTTGCAGATATCTATCCCCGCTTTGGTCCAACATCTGAATGGGACTCAGCTGCAGCACAATGTATTGTTGAAGAATCCGGCGCTATTGTTGTAGATATGAACTTCAATACACTTGAATACAACACCAAAGAGTCTTTATTAAACCCTTCTTTTCTAGTGATTGCTGATAATGATTTTAGCTGGGAGCAATATATCAGAGAATAAAATATTCGAAACAACGGCAATAACTTCAGGACACGATATTTTCACTCGTCAGCTTTGCAGCATTTGTGTCTTCTTTAGGTTCACACACATTATCTTCTGCTCTTGTATTTATATAGAGTAACAACATCAACATTCCAGATACTAAAAATGCGCTGACGGTAAGAGAAGGCGTTGTAACTAATAACGTTATCGAAAACCCGATAATAATCGACAAACTAATCGTACATTTTGACTTTTTACTAATAGATTTATGTGTCATCCAATTATTAATAACCGGACCAAACTTAGGATGTTTTAGAATTTTTTTACTTAATGCCGGATTAGACTTAGAAAATGCCCACACGGCAACAATGAGAAAACATGTCGTTGGCATTAATGGCAAAAATATTCCGATAATCCCCAAGCCGCATGAAATGAAGCCAAGGCATAATAAAAAATATTTTTTTAATTTTCTTTCCATAACTAATTTTTAAAGATATCTTTCGGGAATAACGATTAAGATAATTCTCGATATATATCTAGCTTGTAATCTCTATAAATAATAGTTTGTATTTCTTCATAATCAAGATGCATTAGATCAGGTATCGACCTGCTTTTGACGAACTTTAGAATTGAAAATAATATGAATAAGTAATTGAAAGCAATAGGGATAATAGTATAGAAAAAACTTCATATCGTGCGTATTGGCTTAAGATCACTGTATATAGCGTGAGCCCCGTCTATCTCTCGAGTCAGCAAATGATCCTGCAATAGTTTTTCAAAACTTGTACGCTGACAGTTATCATCCGTACATTCTGGAATTATTAACTTGCCTGACATGTGTAAATTATTAAGCAACGAAGAGAGAGAAGTGAACTTGGAATCATTAAGTTCTTTAAAGGCACTTAGTGTTTTTTTATTTTCAATCGCAGCTAATAAATTTTCTGAAACGATTAAATAATCTATATCATTTAAACTTAATGGCTGTGTCAGAAAAGGGTATTTAAAAACAACTCCGGGTTCGGCTGTTGCCATAATGGCAGCTTTCTTGTCATATAAGGCCTGATTAAAAACATCACTTTTAAAAATAATAATGCATGCATCCAGCCTACTCTCCCATAACTTAGAAACAGTAAATGCATCGGAAAAATCCTGTGTCACTAATAAAATATCTAATTCTTGTTCAAAATTATCGTCACACTCTCTACCTGAATAGTTCCAAAATTCACCTTCGAGTAAAGCCTCAAAAAAACCCGAACTCATACCTCTAAAGAGATAACCGCTACTCTTATATTGCATTGCTAAAAAAGCATAGCGCTGATCGACCATTCGATTAATCGCATCTGTCCATCCATGGTCACTCGTATCGACAACAGTAGATGTTGAATGCGCATTATGTAGGTATGCAGTCTGACTATTTGTTTGATCTTTCATAGTGAATATTTATCTGCTACTTTTACAATTTAGGTCTTTATACGCTTATGTGGAAAATACTGTTTATTATTGTTGCCGCCTTAATCTATTTTTGGCAAAGCAGCGATCCTGTTGTAATTGATTCTAATGTTACTGATGTTTTTCCTATTGAATATGCTTCGGGACTATCAATTAATAAATCGCCTATACAGAATAACATCAATACATCAAAAAATTATTTTCAGTTTGATGAATATCAGATCACTCCACTAGCCGATTTTCAACTTATCGCCAAAGTCCTTGCTGCAAAGCATTATCGCAGTGGCCGTGAAGCAGATCTTTCTCCAGTTGATTTAGCCCTCGGCTGGGGCCCCATGTCCAAACAAAAAAATCTGGATAAACTTTCGATATCACAATCCAATCGCTGGTACCACTGGCGCACTGATGATTTTCCGATACCAAGAAAGGATATCGAAACCAATAGTGCCAATATGCATTTTATTCCTGGAAATGATGAAATCAGAAAAAAATTAAAATCCATAGAATCAGGTGACACGATAAAACTAATGGGCTACCTAGTGCGTATAGATGGTAATGATGGTTGGCACTGGACAAGCTCAATGACGCGAAATGATACGGGCAATCACGCCTGTGAACTTATATTATTAGAGGATATAAAGAAAATTTAACTCAAAAATGGTGGCCAGGGACAGAATCGACAAATTCGTCGGGAACGAATTTGAACAGCCGCGAGCTGACCCGGAGGGAAAAAACCAAGGATGGTGTTTGTAGCTTGCCGACACGACGATTATGGCTGGCACCTAACCCCAAGAATCTGATCATTTTTTTCTCGACCACAAATTTCTTCTCAAGACCGACCGAAGTAATCCCGAAATATTTTCCGAAGAACTCTGCTGCGAAGCAGTAAAAATAGATCTAAATCATCAAGTTATGAGAACCGGAAACCGAATCTGGGCTGAAATTCTGAGAGACATCTAGACTGCCACTTTCTGAGAATTTCGGATAGAAAGGCATTGGTTTACCCACGAATGAAAGCTTCCGAATTGGCTAGCGTTACAATTTTATATACCGTGGATTTATAACCAAAACGCCTATAAGTTATTGAATATGAATGATATTAATAAGTTGTGTTCTTCAAATTATAAAGTATTAGTTATATTATGTATAAAAAAATGAGGTTCTTTAATGATAATGAAAAAATACTTTTTTTTACTACTAATCTTTACGACCTTTAATGTTAGTGCAGACAACCATTTAGTATCCGGCAGTGGAGGTAACTATATAGTGTCCGGTGATACAGGCGACTATTTAGTGTTAGGCACAGGTGGTAAAAGTTGTGGTGCATTTTTAGAAAACAAAAAAAAGGAACAACTGATACACAGCATTAATATGAGTTGGGTTCTTGGTTATATCACTGGTTATAATAAGACATTAAAAAAAGTAGTTGGAAGTAATATAGATGTCCCAGCAATGTCTCAATACCTAATAAACTATTGTGAGAAAAATACATTGGACAGTCTTGAGAGTGCTGCTGCTGATCTTATAAAAGCATTAGAAAAATAACTGCTAGCAGATAGACATTTCGCATGAATTATTAGTCAAATTTATTTATAGTCTTGACAACATCTACATAACAAACCAATTTATATAAAGTAGTTTCTAAAAATAATTACCGTGGCACTGACAAAAAAACAAATCGAAGAAGCAAAAGCACGTTTACATGGAGAAAACGTGCGGAAAGCTACTCGCAACAAATCAAGTGTCTCAACGTGGTTGTTACGCTCTTGTGTCTTATTCCTTTCGTATTGTGCTTTTGGTTATGCATACAACACATACCAAATCAAAAAAGGAGATTCTTTTGCGACGCTTAACTTTGCTGATCCGGTTGGCATAATTCAGGATATTCTTAACAAACCGTCAAAGTCACAACAATTAGTGGTTGATTTGCCATTGCCTGAAAAAAAGGCCAACAGTAATTCTCAAGATGAGAATATTTATGTATCACCAACCGGGAAAATTTATTATGACTGGTCAACAGAAGAGTCAAAGCTTGCTTTTGTTATCGATGTTGTTCGCGAAATACTTGCGCCAGAGTATATCGCAGAGATTAAAGCATTTCAGTATGAACAACTACATGGCACATGCAACATAAAGTTTCAAGATGCACCGGGGCGTAAATTGGTTCAAGGGCTGTTCTTTGATCATGAAGTTGCTCAGCTGGAGCAGTGGCACGAATCCGAGTTTGAAAAACTTGTCGCTTGTCTGCAAGAAGAACAAGCTTTCAATATTAACCAGCTCAATAATTATTTTATAAAACTATTTGATAATAAAACAGCTGGAGCCGAAAAAGTAGTAAAAGAGCGCCATAGAAAAGCAACGTTCTATAACGAGAAAATTACTGCCGCTTTAGATTCCGTAAATAATGAGATTAATAATACTGTCACGGAAACATACAATAGCAACATTAAAGATTGGAAACAGTTTATTAATAATAAAATTATGCCTGCATTAGAGGAAGGTCGGCGCGAGGAACGATATCATGCTCAGCTTGTGGCTAAGCGGAAAGCAGCAGAATACGAAGCCAATCGACCAGGTGGCTATAATAATCCTATTTGTACTAACTGCAACCAAGGGAGTGAGCTTGAGCAGTTTGCTCGTAGTGTAAATAAAGCAGCCAATAAATACATAAAACAACCTCAACGCCAACGAGCGGCACAAGAAGCGCGTAATATCTCTAATTATGTTCAGATAAAAAATTATGAGCGGGCGTCTAAAGTACGCGATCGATTATATGCAGATGAGAGCTATCAACGCGGTAAAAAATTTCATCTAAAATCTGAAGAGCATCGGCCAATTTCACAAACGATTAGTTCATCTACCCCTCCTCTGAAAAAAACCGAAAAACCTGTAGTATGCCCTCTTGCAGCTCATGAGTATCAAGAACGTACAGCTTGTTGGTGTATAAAAACGGGGAAACGTTGCAAAACGGTACTTAAATAATGCGTTTAACTAGAATAGATATTAGCTATATCTTCTATTGTTTTTTTAACTTATCTAAACAGAATTATTTATAACTAAAGGTTTTTCTCAATTTTTTTGAAAATGAAAAAACTTATTAAAACAGAAGTTTTTATTCAGCAGGCTTCTGCGAAACATGACAATAAATATGATTACTCCACTATTGTTTATCCTGATTTAAATGACTGGATAATGCCAGCATGCCCACACCATGGTTCTTTTCATATTATTGCTAAAGAACACCTAGAAGGAAAGGGTTGTGAAGTATGTGTTACTGAAGCGGAAAGAAATAAAGAAAGAAGAGAAATTTTTATAGAGCGCGCATACAAGACGCATGGTGAACGCTACAATTATTCATCAACACATTGGAATGGAAATAACCGTGAATTAAAAATAATCTGTTATGAACATGGTAATTTTATGCTGTTGCCTGAAGATCATTTGGATGGGCATAGTTGTCCTAAATGCAAAAACCTTCAGGGCCAATAGACCGTTTTTTTCTGAAATTTTCCTTCTTCTTGATAAACGTCATAAGTAATTATTAAACCATTATGATTAATCTCATAATTGATATAATAAGAGCCTGTATAAATTTCTATTGCATTCTTTTGATCAATCATCGGCTGAAAAATTCGTAATTGCTGACTATGTGCCCCAACATGGCAAACTAGACCAATAGTTGGATCATTAATATCAACAATAGCAGAAATATTAAAGATCCCATCACTGTCGCAATTATCATCTTCACCAGAGCAAAACATACAGCCTGAGATATCATAATCAGCAACTAACTTTTCTTCTTCATTGTTA
>JAJFKK010000013.1 GCA_021773245.1 Gammaproteobacteria bacterium
AATCTGTCAGCTGCTCGTAGTCGAATTCAGGATGCTGACTTCGCAGCTGAAACAGCGGCTATGACAAAAGGTCAGATCTTGCAACAAGCAGGTGTATCAATCTTGTCACAAGCTAACTCACAACCTCAATTAGTACTGTCATTACTACAGTAATATTTGGCAGTAATAATGAGTTTGAGTAGTAGAAAAAGCGGTCGGGTTAATAACCCGACCGCACTTTAAGATTAAAAACTGTTGGAGGTTATACTTATGCCTACTGAAATCACCACAGAAATGAGACAAACAATGTCTCGAGTCTCTGGAACTTCGCAAGTTCAGCAGAGTGGGGTGATTGGGCCGAACAAGGCAGTTGCACGGCAAGGATTGTCTGAAAATGAACAATCTGTGCCGTCTACTAAGGAGAGTAGTCAACCATCAAATCAACAATTGGAATACGCCGCTGAGAATCTGAATCAACATGTTCAAAATCTGAAGCGTGATTTACATTTCAGTGTCGATGACGATACCGGTGAAACCATTATCAGGGTTGTAGATAGCGAGAGTCAGAAAACGATTCGGACCATCCCCTCTGAAGAGTTTCTTAGTATGTCAGAACAATTAAACCAGACAGTGGGCATGTTGCTTAATGCGCAGGCTTAGTTGGTGTGATTCCTGCTTTATTAGCACAAAGAAACCCAATATATAGGAGCGGTTATGATTTCTGTGCCCGGTGTCGGTTCCGGACTGGATATTAATGCAATAGTAAGTGGTCTTGTCGCAGCCGAAGGCGATGCCAAGACTTCATTGCTAGCCAGGAAAGGTTCCAGTACACAATCAGAAATTTCTGCGTTTGGTGGTCTAAAAAGTATCCTGTCTACATTTCAAAGCAGAAGCACAATATTAAAATCAGCTGCAACATTTGAACAAAACTCAGCAAATTCCGCCGATGCAACAGTTTATACCGCGACAACTTCAGGTTCTGTTGCAGCAGGTGTTTATGGTATTGAAGTCAGGGATTTTGCAGAATCACATAAATTATTAACAGCAGGTTATGCCGATGAGGATACTGTTGTCGGTACTGGTACACTGACAATTTCAGTCGGCGCTTCAAGTTTCGATGTGACAATTGACAGCAACAATAACACCTTGGCAGGTATTCGTTCTGCAATAAACGATGCAACGGACAATACCGGTGTATCGGCAACGATTACCAATGTTGACGATGGGTCGGGTGGTACTGAAACCAAACTAATCTTAAGTTCCGATAAAACCGGTGTTGCCAATGCAATAACGATTACTGTCGATGATGATGACTTGGCTGACACAGATGCTTCAGGCTTATCAACCTTTTATTATGATACGGCTGATGCAACCACACCGGAGCAACTAACACAAATCAACGCGGCTATTGATGCAGAAATTTATATTGAAGGTCAAAAAGTTTTAAGCGCATCAAATACAGTGGTCGATGCGATTCAGGGTGTTACCTTGACTTTGTTAAAGGAAGATACCGGGAATGTACATGATTTAACAATCGCAACGGATACTGCGGCGATTAAAGATAACATTGAGCTATTTGTATCAAATTACAACTCGACCATTTCTTACATGAATAGTGTTACCGCATTTGATGCTGATACTGGCTCGGTTGGTATATTGTTAGGCGATTCTACAATCAGGAGTTTAAGTAACCAGATTCGAACGCAAATTAATCAAACTGTCACCGGAATTAGCGGAGCTTACACAACTCTAGTAGACCTTGGAATAACGAGTACGAGTGATGGTACGTTGGAGATTGATGACACTGCACTTGATAATGCCTTAAGTACTAATCTGGATGATGTTGCTGAGTTGTTTTCTTCTACAAATGGTGTAGCAACGAGATTGGAAAGCACACTGATTCAGTACACACAAGCCGATGGTATTCTCGATAGTAAAACGACTGGCTTGAATGACACGGTAAACGATATTAATGATGATCTGGAAGCTTTGGATCGGTCGTTAACAGCACTGGAAGAACGATTATTTGCCCAATTTTCTGCGCTGGATCTTCTAATGACGCAGTTGAATTCAACCAGTAATTTTCTGACTCAGCAGTTTGACGCAATAAGAAGGATTAATGAACCACGATGATAATTATCAAAACATTTAAAGAGGTAAAGGATAATGAATAATCCTAATTTGGGAAACATACTCGCATTGAAGGAATATAATAAAGTCAATCTTCATGCGGGTCTTGAAAATGCTTCTCCACATCGCTTGATCCAGATGTTGATGGATGGTGCATTGGCGAAGTTGGCACAGGCCAAAGGGCATATGAAAGCAAACTCTATTGCGCAAAAAGGTGAAGACCTCAGTATAGCCATCTCAATTATAGGTGGACTGCGTGACAGTTTAGACCATGATAAAGGTGGTGAAATAGCTTCCAATCTGGATAATTTATATGAATACATGAGTCGTCAATTAATGATATCTAATATTGAAAATGATATTTCTTTAATTGATGAAGTTCATGGTCTATTGATGGATATAAAAATTGCATGGGATGGTATTGCAACTCATTCGGAAGTGGTTGGAGAAAAAAGTCAAATTGATCCTGCGGCCTGAATAATCATGGACTCAAACTTGTCTGATTATAATTCAATCATTAATTTAAGTGAGCAACTGTGCAATACAGCATCGGACTTTGATGTAATTGAATTGGAAGAAAAAACACAAGAGTATTTAAAAGCTATTGAACAATACTTCGTTAAACTCGATAAGCATAAGCTGACTAAGAATAACTTTGAAGATATAAAAGAAATTATATCTGTGCATAAAACGATTACCAGTTCACTAAAAAGA
>JAJFKK010000121.1 GCA_021773245.1 Gammaproteobacteria bacterium
GAAGGAGATGAAATTTTTGATGGTTCAGGTACCACCCAAGCATTTTCTGATGCAACATTTCTTGGTGCTGGCGCTCCAATAAGTGGTTTTGTTGGGATAACAGCATCATTTTAGTAACTTAAAAATAATCCCCGTAAACTCTCCACATTAAGGCGGTCTCCACATTAGAGATCGCCTTTTTTTATGCAAAAACAAATATAATGTAGATAATCTGATAAAACAAAATAATTTTTTATGATGTTTTTTAGAGAATGAACTTATAATCATCTCTCTAGACTCTGAAAATATTTATGTTTTATAAAAATAAAAAACTTATTGCAGCACTACTCTTTGCCATAGTAATCGCAGCTGTATTCTGGAGCCAGTCACGTATTCCTGCATTAAATGAGAAGGCGCAAATGGGCTTGCGTACAAACTTTGGTGAAATTGCATTTGAAATTCTATTGCCTGTTAGCTCTGAACAAAACTTCATTGAACGTGTAATAAAATCGAGTATAAATTGGGCTTACACAAATTTATTCGGCATGACATTCGGGTTATTATTTGCCGCAGCAATATTAACTATTCTAAATAATTTAAAGTCACGTTCTTTCAAAAGCCCATGGCTTAATACACTTTCGGGAATTTTTATCGGTGCACCATTGGGTGTCTGCGTCAATTGCGCCACACCCATTGCGTTTGGATTATATTCTGCTGGTGCACGTCTGGAGACAGCATTAGCAACTTTAATAGCATCGCCTACTTTAAATATTATTGTCCTGACAATGTCATTTACCCTGCTTCCTTGGGAAATGGCACTTAGTAAACTTATAGCTACATTTATTATTTTACTTTCTATTCCTTTCATAATTAAATTTCTTTTAAATAAGAACAATTTAAAACCAATACCTATTACACCGCAGAATTACTTCACTCAAAATATAAATTCTTGTCCAATAGAACGTCAATTAGACATAAATGAGAGTTTTATAGATGCTGTAATAGCTACAATTCAAGACTTCATAAAGAATCTATATTTTATTGTTAAATTTGCATTGCCATTGATGTTGCTTGCCGGTTTTCTAGGCGCTCTTGTTCTCGAAATAGTTCCTTTTAATTTATTCGAAAATACGCATGCAAGTATATTACTTATTATTGCATGTGCTCTCATTTCAACAATCTTGCCGGTGCCCATCGCTTTTGATGTCATTATTGTTATGGCACTACTATCGAGTGGCATTGACAAGGGGATTGCCACAGTTTTGTTGTTATCTCTAGGAATCTATAGCATATACCCTGCTTTCGTAATAGCTCGATACATTTCATTACGACTAAGTTTATCAATTGCATTAATTGTCATCATTCTTTCTAGTATTTTTGGCATTAGTTTACAAAGCTATTTTGAGTTTAAGGATAAAGATGAGCAGCAACTGATAATAAAAGGTATTGCTGACAGTAGTGAAGACATATATAAAAATGTAATACAAGTTTGCAATAGCCTACCTCAACATTTACAAACACTCTGCTTTGAAAGAAACATCACTCATTTCAAAGGAATTGTCCCGCATGAAAAGATTTGTTTAACAAGGCCATCTAATTTAGATAAATCTACTTGTGATTTAAAATTAAAAACCTTCGTTTCAAAAAAGAAAGCAGTTTCATCCGAAGATACATCTGTATGTTTTAATTTAAAGCATGAGAAATCACGTGCATCATGTATGTACTACTCAACAACTAAAATAGCGATAAATAATTACGATATAAATTTTTGTGACAAGCTCCAACACTCTGAAGCTATTTCAACTTGTAAAACCGAATACCTCAATACTAATTTACTTTTCAACCCAGATGGTTCTGCTTGCAAAGGACTCAATGAGGAAGAATTAAATTATTGTCTTATCAATGCTGAGATTTATAAATTAACTGACAGCCTAAATATCGAAGATTGCAATCAATTTAATAATATTGGGGCTGGCGAGCATTGCCGTTATAAGGTCGCCTCAGCAATGATTGGTAGACATAATGATTCTAGCGGCTGTGCATCTTTAAAATCTGTAGAATTGAAAAAAAGGTGTAAAAATTTAACTGTCTCATGGCAAGCGACTAATAAGACTTCTTCTGAACTTTGTTTAAGTTTAGAAGAGGAAGATTTAAAAAACTTATGTCTAATTAAGGTGGCAGATAAAAAGATAAATTTGCTACTTACACAATATTCAATTGCACTGCCTGAAAACACATACAAAGTTATAGCTTCTGAAAATAAAATAATTAAAAAAACCAACATCAGTTTTGAAGAAGCACCATCATTAAAATGGACAACTATATTAACGAATGATCAAATAGATATAGCTTTCTCACCATATACTGACTCAGCAGTGAATAATTTAAACTCCTTTGAGAAAATAGCCGCTCATACAATAGGTATTACTAAATATTGGGAATTTCGTGCTACTGATTTTTTCGAACCCTTTATCATCGGTAAAGGAATTGCCTCAGGAGATTTTAATAATGATTTTTGGCCAGATTTTGTTCTTGCAACGGAACAAGGTGCAGCAATATATAAGAACATTGGTGGTAAATTTGAATTAATTAATATAAATCAAGCTGAAATGCAAAAGGCTAACCTTTTTCTTATTTCATTAGTAGATGCAGATAACGATGGTTATCAAGATATCTTTGCATCTTCTTATGGAGGGACAAATTATTTATTAAAAAATATAGATGGTGATTTTAAAAAAACAAAACTAACTACATTTAATGGAGATCATCGATTGACTCTCTCAGCTGGCTTTGGTGATTTAAATCAAAATGGAAAGCTAGATATTGTTCTTGGTAATTGGAGCAGCGGAGTGGAAAAACTATTCGACTCAAAACATTCCAACAACATAATCATGTATCGCGAAAGTAATTCATATCGAGTGGAAGAACAAAATACTATTAAAGGAGAAACAAATTCTGTTTTAGTTTCTGATATTAATAATGATAATTTAACTGATGTAGTAATAGCGAATGATCGACTTGTGCCTGATATTTATTACATTAATAAAGGAAAAGGCATTTTAAAGCCTATATCTCCAGACAGTAATATTATTCCACTTAGTTCAATGTTCACCATGAGTACTGATTCAGCTGATTTTAATAACGATTTAAAAATCGACTTATTCAGCACAGATATGACATTTTCACGTAGCAGCCGAAACAATTATTGCTCCTCAATAGAAGAACCCTCTGCAAAAGCTCAATGCAAAAGAATTTTATTAACTTATAAAGACTTTCAAGAAAACAGTGCTGTAAGTTGTAGAAAAATTGATAACTTATTAGAACGTCAAGATTGTTATATATCATTTTCAATAAAAGCAGCAAAAGAATTAAAAGATCAAAATTTTTGCTCAAAAATAATTGATAAAAACTCAGAGGTTTATTCCCTTTGTAGTTACTTGGCATCACCTTCCTCACCTGAAGAATCAAACAATCAAAGCCCCTCAATAAAACAAACACAGCGTAACACCTTGCTAATACAAGAAAATAATCGATTTGTGGAACAAGCCGAAGATTTTGGAGTGACATCAAGTTACTGGAGTTGGAATGCAAAAGCTGCTGACTTGGATAATGACGGTTGGCAGGACATTTATGTTGGAAACGGCTTTCACTTTGGTGATAATTTTTATGAGATTCAAGAAAACATTTTATTTCATAATATAAACGGAAAATATTTTGAGGAAACTCAATCGGAATGGAACCTAAACGATACGATTAATACTCCAAGCTACACTTATCTTGATATAGATCTTGATGGTGATTTGGATATTATTTCAACTGGAGTATTAGCACCGCCAAGAGTTTACATAAACCATCTTGAAAAGAAGAATTCCATTACCTTTGCTATTGTAGATGAAAAAGAGAACTCTTTTGGAATAGGAACAAAAATCACCGTGCACTACGGTGGAAAAAAACGATTAAAACAGCGCAAAGAAAACAAATTAAGTGGCGGATTTATGTCATTTAATAATCCTGTGCTCCACTTTGGACTAGCTGAATATACTGCTATTGATAAGCTTGAAATACAGTGGCCTGATGGAAGCACCTTTTCATATGATGAGCCTTTAGCCGCATCCGGCATATATCGTATACAGCGGAGTACCACTGTTTCAGATTGAAGTAATTTAATGGTGCCGGAAAGAGGAATCGAACCTCCGACCTATACGTTACGAATGTATTGCTCTACCAACTGAGCTATTCCGGCATGATATATCATATTCTTGCTTACACCACCTCTATAGCGGCGGATTGTACCGTATTTTTATGTGAAAACGACATTCAATTTTACTCTTATTTATAAGTTAATTTATTGATATCCATGAATGAAGGTTTCCCGGATAAATGATCCGTCAGTAATTTAGCTGAGGCGGGTGCCTGTAGTATTCCTTTTCTAAAATGACCTGTATTTAAATAAATATTTTTCACATGAGAACTTGCACCAATAATTGGTTTACCCAAATCAGTCGATGGCCTTAAACCTGACCAGTGATTGACTAATTGCGACTGGCCTAATTCATGAGAAACAGAATAAGCCCATGCCAATAATTCTTGTTTGGCAAGTTCTGTTGTTTGATTAACAAACCCTACATCTTCCATACTGCTTCCTATTAATACATGTCCATTTTGTCGAGGGATAAAATAATGAGCGTCATCTAAAACCATTTTATCTGTTATCTTTTTGTTTGGTTTAACATATAGCATCTGTCCACGTATTGGCTTTATATTAATTTCAACACCAATATCTGCAAGTATCGGTTTACTCCAAGACCCAGCTGTAATAATCAATGCTTCGGCAAATACATTCTTGCCATTAAAGTTAACACAATTAAATTCCTTATTTTTTACAACAATATCGTTGATTTCGGTATGCTCATAAATTGAAACGGATAATTTCTTCAGACTTTCGTTTAACGCTTTTAATAAGCTTGATGGGTTAACCTGAGATATTTCAGGAAGTAATATAGCGTGGTTTGGAATATTAACATTGAGCAGGTTATTGCCGCACTCTTCTATTTTAACGTCATGATTCTTGGCCCAGGATTTTGTTTTAAAGGCATGATCTTCATTTATGATAACCAAGCCTGACTGCATATACTCAGAATCAACTCCTGTTTCCTCCTTTAAAGACTCTAAATACTTTGGATAAAGTAGTTGCCCCTCTTGAGAAAGTCTTGCTGAACATGGATGCTCCGCCCAGGGACGCATGGGTGACAAAATACCCCCAGCAGCCCAGGATGCTTCTTTGCCAAGCTCACCACGCTCAAAAATAGCAACTTTTGCCCCTTGAAGGGCTAGTTCTCGGGCAGTCATCATGCCAATAATCCCGCCACCGATAATAATATAATCTGTTTTATTCATTTCTCAATTGTTAACCAGTTCTCATTTTAAATATTAGTTCAACCATTCATCGGGAAAATCGAACCGTTCATCATGATGCACCTATTTAATTTAATATTTTCTGTTATAAATAACTAAATAAATCCGTTCGAGCTTATATTAATGAAAATAAATACTGAAACTCAAAAAGGTTTTAGCCTAGTGGAATTACTTGTTGTTGTCGTAATTATTGGGATTGGCACGGGTATCGCTCTTCCTAGTTATCGTGATTTTACAGCAGAAAATTGTCTGGTTACTACAGCTAATAGCTTGGTCAGCAGTATGCAATACGCCAGAAGTGAAGCCGGCAAAGTTAATACATCTGTGAGAATAGACGCTGACGCAGGTGGATGGGGTGATGGTTGGACGATCAGCAATCATACAACTGGTGCATTAATTAAAGTTATTGGCACAGAATGCTCTGCTGTAACAGCAGATGAAGCAGGAGGAGCAATAAGGTTCATCTACGATTCCGATGGGTTTATAAATGCTTCCGGTACATTTGCAATCTGTGACAATAGAGCGGGAGAAATGGGTAGACAAATTAGTATTTCCGCGACTGGCAGACCAGCCGTTAGCAAAGCAGCATGTCCATAATTACTGAGATTATTTGTAATGAAAAATAATATTAATAGTAACAATAAAGAAAAAGGCTTCACCTTACTTGAAGTCTTAATCGCCTTGTTAATTTTGGGAATTGGCATTTTAGGTATTGCCGCACTTCAATTTCAGGCATTAAGATTCAATCACGATGCTTATCTAAGAACTCAAATTAGTATCACTGCCGCAGAAATTATTGACCAAATACGGCTTAATGATCCCAATGCTGCTGCATATGTAGGTAATTTTACCCTGCCTGGTGCACCTGGTGCATGTGATCTCACTATTCCATCGAATGCGGCCAATGATCTTGCCTGTTGGAGAACACGATTGTCTCAAGTTCTCCCGGGTGGTAGCCAAGCAAATATAACCAGTGCTGTAACAGGTAATGGAACTGAGTACACAGTCAATATGATCTGGACAGACAGAGAATCTCAACAAAGAACTATTTCTTATACTTTTCTACCATAGAACAAATGATTATGAATAAATTAAATAGAACTCAACACGGTATGTCTCTAATAGAAGTCATGATCGCGATGGTAATCGGACTGCTATTACTTAGTGGTGCTGCAACTATGTTCATGTCTAATCAACGTGTCTATCGTGAACAAAATGAAATTGGTCTGTTACAAGAAAATGCAAGATTTATGATGGATATACTCAACAAAGATATCCGTAGAGCAGCATTTGTTGGTTGTGTAGACGAAATTACAGATGTGACTAATAACTTAGCT
>JAJFKK010000122.1 GCA_021773245.1 Gammaproteobacteria bacterium
GCGAGCGAAGTTTGCGATCGCTGTATTGCAGCTCTGACGGCGTGCGTGGTCGTGGCGCTCCCATGACGAACTTGTCCCATAATGCTTCCTTCCATTCCGTCGAAAGGATCACACCATCAAACCGTGGGATCAAACACCTAGTGCGGCCAGTTCATCAAAGATATCTTCGGCAAGCGCTGCGTTGTCCCGATCCTGCATCGACCTGGCCTCTGTCGCCCGTGTCTCAACGATCCGCCACATGCGATAGCGCCCCTGCCCCGTGACCTCCCGGATCAGGCCCCGCTCCTCCATCCAGTCGATGTTGCGCTGAACCGTCGCCCGGTGCGCCCCCGTTAGTTTCTCGGCCAGCTGTACTGAGACCAGCGGCCAGCTTGTGAAGAGGTGCCGCAGCATCGGTGGAGTCTTGCCCGAGAGCGGCGCCATCGTTCGCTCCGCCGCCGCCGCCCAGGCTTCGATCTCCTCCAGCCTGCGCAGGGCTGCGAATGTCGCGCTCTCCATCGCACTCAGCCAGCGCGCTAACCGGGCAGGCGGGTCCCCGATCGCGCGGAAGCCCCCTCCCCCGCCCATGGCGATGGGTGCGAAGATTGCGCCCTGAGCGCTCCCCGACGGCGCGAGATCGGCGATCGCGACACGCGCAGCCGTCACCGCAGCCTCGAGCGGATCGTCGACCGGCGAAAGCTCCGCGACATGCCAGAGGTGGAACCCCATGCAGGCCCGCGTGACGGGGTGGAGGTCTTCGGCCTGATCCATCATCGCGAGCCATCCGGCGGCCCGGTCCTCGAAGGCTTCGCGCTCTGCCATCTCGACCACGCGCGAGGGAGCCTTGGCATCTTCGAAACGCTCCCCCTGCCCCGTGCAGTTGCGCCGATCGAGAAAGGTTTCGAGGTCGCCAACACCCGACCGACGCGCCAACGGCGCGGGTCCGCCCGTCAGCCGCCGCACGGTCCAGCCGATCCGATACAGCGCCTGCGCATCATCCGTTACGGTCGAAACCCGCAGCGCCATGTAAAGGGACAACCGGTCGAGGCCGATCCGGTCCTGTGTAAGCCAGCTGAGATCCGATGCCTCGATCAGGGCGAGCCGTTGCCGCCAGCCAGCCGGGCCGCGGCGCAGGCGTTCATCGAGGATCCCCAGGCGCGCCGCAACGCGGGCGAGCTGCGCCGCCTGCCCGGCCTCGGCCGCGCGCCAAGCATCGACGACTTCGAATTCCTTCGCCTCAGGCGCAGGTCCGGGAGGCAAGTAATCCGGTTCGTCCTCTATCGGCCCGGGCAGGAACCAGAGGTCAGCATCATCCGTACCCTCGGACGCCTCCATGTCTTCGAGAGGCACCCCGTCGTCGTCCTTGTATGTCGGGCGTAATCGGCTCATACGCGCATTATACAGCCATTATGCGCGCTTGGCGATGACGTTTGAGGGACTGCGTTCTCCTCTACTATAAAGGCGCCCGAGGATGCTGTCTTCTCGAGAGCGATGGAGCGCCTCTCGTGGGCTTCAGCCCATAGATACAAGGCTTCCCGAACTCAGCGCGACGAGGGAAACACCCCTTGCGCGCGTTTGCAAACGGTCGTTTATTGGGGATATATAAAATTGCAAACGGCTCTTTTCCATGCCCCTGATAGGCTATGCGCGCGTATCCACAGAGGATCAGACCCCCCTGCCCCAGTCCGAGGCCCTTCAATCTGCGGGTTGCGTAGAGATCTTTGAAGAGCACGCCTCAGGTGGCAATCGGGCGCGGCCGGTGCTTGCACGTGTGCTGGAGCGGATTGGCAAGGGCGACACGCTGGTCGTCGTGCGGATCGACCGGCTTGCGCGGTCTTTGTCGCACTTGCTTGAGGTGATCGAAAGACTGGAGGGCAAGGGGGCGTTCTTCCGCTCGCTCCAGGACCCGATCGACACTGCCTCGCCTCAGGGCAAGTTCACATTGCAGGTTCTGGGCGCTGCGGCTGAGTTCGAACGCGCTCTGATCCGCGAGCGTACCAAGGCCGGACTTGCCTCGGCACGCTCAAAGGGCCGCGTCGGCGGCAACCCAGGTCTTCGCGCCAAGGACCCTGAAGCGCTGCGCAAGGTGCGGTTGGCACGACAGGACGGCTACATGGAGCGCTTGAACGAGACAGCGCAGGATTGGGTGCCCCATGTGCGCCGCTTGCGCCCCGATATGGCTTGGGAAGACGTCCTGCGGATTATCAATGGCCCCCTGCCCCACAGCCGCCATTGGACGCAAAGCCGCCTGCTCCGCGCCGTGAAAGCATATGTGCGGGACGGGTTCCTGCCCGCTGAAGTGCTTGGACGCGCTGGACGTCGCGAAACCGACGATCGCCTGCCTGCGATTGTTGCGGCCATCAAAGGTTCGGACCCGGATATCACGCTACAGGCGATCTGCGACCGGTTGGAAGCTATGCGTGAGCGGAGTCCACGGGGACGTACAAGCTGGCAACCGTCATCCGTCAGGATGCTGTTGGAACGGGCGGAGCGACTTGGGTTGCTGGTCAGGCAAATGGATTGACGATGCGCAGCCGATCTTCGACCAGCAATCCGTCGTGCATGTCCTCAGTCCACAACGTCGTGCACCCAGCAATCAGCGCGGCAGACACGATCATCGCGTCATAGACCGATAACTGGTACTTCTCTGCCAACGCGCGACCGACTTGATGGGTTTGAACCGTTAGGCCCTCGACAGGGCATAAGGACTTAATACCCTCAAGAAACGCTCCGGTATCTTCCCAACTGAGCCCAGCTTTCCGTCGGCAATTGACCATCGCTTCGTTCAGGACCTGGACGCTGATCCGAGGTCCCTGCCCCAGAATTTCCTCCGCCCTCTCAGCCTTTGGACCATCGTCGAGCAGGTAGAGCACAACATTCGTGTCTGCGAATTCAGCGCTCATGCGCGACGTCGCGGCTTAGACGCGCGTCCTTGGGCAGTTTTCCGCGAAACCGCCTTAGCCCTTGTAGAACTTCATCGGCACGAGGATGGCGTCTCACAAGAATGGTTCCATCGTCCTTTACCAGGTCGACCTGATCGCCTTCCTTTAAGCCAAGTTCCCTCACAAGATCCGCGGGTAGCCGGACGGCAAGGGAGTTTCCCCATTTGGCAACTTGCATCTTGTCCTCTCAGGCATAGATAAACATCCATCAATGTATATCCAGAACTGCCAAAAGGCAAGCTTTGGTGCGCTCAAAAGCCATGTTGGAGCCCTCCGAAAAGAGTTCTGCCCTGTCCCTTTTCGTGAGATGCGGTGCGTTACACCATGCAGCAGGAAGCCTAACAGCCTTGTGTTCGGTGGGGGCTCGTCCACTAGATGTGGAAAAACCTTGCGCGA
Organism: Gammaproteobacteria bacterium; assembly: GCA_021773245.1. Taxonomy (GTDB): domain Bacteria; phylum Pseudomonadota; class Gammaproteobacteria; order Eutrophobiales; family Eutrophobiaceae; genus UBA7359. The sequence goes on from JAJFKK010000122.1 coordinate 3,318, forward strand.
ATCCGACTCTTGCGCCAATAGTCACGGAAGCGAGGCAAAAAACGTCAATTTCCGTGAACACGCCAAAGACGCGATGTCTCGGAAGCGAGAGGGCAGATGGATAATACCTTTGTGCATGAGGATCTCAACGCGGTGATCCGCCAGCATTCGGAATGGCTGGCCAACCAGTTGCATTCGCAACGTGAGAGCCTGTTTCCACCCGATGCCGAGAAGACCATGCGCAAATTCACCTCTGGTGAGGCTGCGGCGCTGCTCGGAGTCAACGATTCCTATCTTCGCAAACTCAATCTAGATGGCAAAGGGCCTTCTCCCGAGCTGACCGCCGGCAACCGTCGTCTTTACTCGGCGCAGGACATCCAGGCGCTGCGTGTGCTCCTTGAAAAAACCGCTCGCAAGCCGGGTGATTACGTTCCCGGACGACGACAGGGTGATCATCTTCAGGTCATCGGCGTGATGAATTTCAAGGGCGGCTCCGGAAAAACAACAACCTCTGCCCATCTTGCCCAACGGCTTGCCCTGCGCGGATATCGTGTGTTGGGCATTGATCTTGACCCACAAGCTTCCTTCACCGCGCTGCACGGCGTTCAGCCGGAATTGGACCTCGAAGATGGTGGCACTCTCTACGATGCGATCCGCTATGAGGACCCGGAGCCGATCCGGTCGGTCATCCGCAAGACCTATATCCCCAATTTGGACCTGATCCCCGGAAACCTCGAACTGATGGAGTTCGAGCACGATACCCCGCGCGCGCTGGCGCAGGGCAATGCAGGACTTTTCTTCTTCCGCGTCAAGGAGGCGTTGGCCCAGGTCGACGAGGACTACGATGTGGTCGTCATTGATTGCCCACCGCAGCTAGGATTTCTGACCATGTCCGCACTGTCCGCGGCCACGGGCGTTTTGGTGACGATCCACCCGGAAATGCTCGATGTGATGTCCATGTCGCAGTTCCTTCGCATGACAGCCGACCTCATGGACGTGATCGCTGAGAGCGGCGCCGACATGTCTCATGACTGGATGCGCTATGTTTTGACCCGCTACGAGCCGCAGGATGCGCCGCAGAACCGCATCGTGGCTTTCCTGCGAACAATGTACGGCGAAGCCGTGCTGAATTCGCCCATGTTGAAGTCTACAGCCATCTCCGATGCAGGTCTAACCAAGCAGACGCTCTACGAAGTGGAACGCAGCGCGTTCACCCGTTCCACCTATGATCGCGCACTCGAGAGCTTGAACACGCTGAATGACGAGATCGCCGACCTGATCCAGAAGACTTGGGGGCGCCTATGAGCAGCAGCAAGAAGAAACGGATGTCCATGCTCGACAGTCTCGCGTCGGCCGGAGCTCCCTCCCCTGCCCCGCAGTCCAGCGCCGTCACGCCAATGATGAGCTCTAACCGCGCCCTACGATCCGCGCGCGATGCTGTCGATGGCCATCACGTTTGGGAGCTGGATCCGACGAACATCGTGGATGACCGCATGGAGGATCGCCTCGACCCGGCGGATGTGCTGGACCTGCGCGATGCGATCGAGGCGAACGGTCAAACCGTTCCGATCCTTGTGCGCCGCGTCCCCGATGACCCCGACCGCTACCTGCTGGTATATGGACGTAGGCGGTTGGAGGCGATACGCCAGTCCGACAAGGTGACCAAGATCCGCGCTCTCGTCGCCAATCTGGATGATGACAGCGCTTTGCGCGCGCAGATTTCCGAGAATATGGGTCGACGTGATCTGTCCTACATTGAGAAGGCGCTTTTCGCCAAGGATCTCGTGGCATCCGGCTTCGGAACACAATCACAGGTTGCAGAAATCTTGACCGTCACGAAATCTGCGGTCTCCATGGCCATTGCCATCGTAGACATCGTCGGCTCTGATTTAGTTCGCGCCATCGGGCCGGCCCACGGCATCGGTCGGCCTCGCTGGGACGCTCTGGGCCGCGCCATCGACGAGAACGGCCTCGATCGCGAGCGCCTCAGTCAGATTGCAGAGGAGGCGCGTGGAAAGGGTGTCGATTCCTCAGTTGTGGATGATTCCGTATCCACTGATGATCCATCCGTCCAGGCGTTTGAAGCGGTGGCTAAAGCCGTAGCGAAGGCACTAAAACCTGAAAAGGCCCCCTACCCTGCCCCGTCCTCCAGCGTCCCGCTGAAGATCGGCGGCAAGCGCGGCGGCACGGTCAAGCGCACTGCCAAGGGCCTGTCGATCGAGCTGGCAAGCGGAGACTTCGCCGATTGGGTTGAGACGCAAGTGCATGACATGATTGAAGACCTTCATGATCGCTGGAAGCAGCGGTCGGAAGATTGAGGAAGAGCAGAAATCAAAGAAGGAGGCACGAAAAGGCAAAAGAAAAGGTCCCGCAAAGCGACAACTCCACGAGACCCTAACTTGTTTCTAGCACCTTCAAGGTAGTGTCCGGAGTCATTTTCCGCAAGTCCAAAGTGATTCGCGGGCCTGGAAATTTTTGTCTTCGTGAATGATAAAATGGACTACACGCCCGTAACGCCGTTTCGGCGAACGATAGATGCTGCCATTCTAAAACATCAGGCAGCGGCGCAGGAAGACCTGCCCCCAGCCGGCGCCAACAAGTGGGAGGTCCTGAGGGAGCTCGCTGCCGCTCGAGTTGCATTCGGCTTGTCCGATCGGGATTTGACGGTGCTTCAGGCACTGATCAGTTTTCACCAAGCGACGATTCTCGGAGGCAATGACAGCGAGTTGATTGTACATCCGTCCAACAAGGCGATTTGCGAGCGCCTGAACGGCATGCCCTGCTCGACGATGCGGCGCCACCTTTCCAACCTTGTCCAGACTGGCTTTGTCGTCCGGCGCGATAGCCCCAATGGGAAGCGCTATGCCCGCCGCTACGGCGACGAAAAGGTTGCGTTCGGGTTCGACCTCTCTCCGCTCGTTCGACGCTTCCAGGAGGTCTGTGAGGCCGCCGAGGCCGTCCGGGCCGCAGAGGAGCGTTACAAGCGCCTACGTGCCACTGTGAGCCTCATGCGGCGTGACCTCGCGGGGCTGGCCGAGTACGGGCGCGCACTTCGTCCGGATCAGGGCGTCTGGGACCAATTCTCTGATCTTGCGGTCCTAACGGCCCGAGATCTTCGTAGAAGACTAGAAATGGAAGACCTTAAGCGCATCGAAGACGCTTTGGGGTCGGCTTTGGACCACGCGCGAAACCTTCTAGATGGCCGTGAAGCAGAAAATATGAGCATCAATGACGCTACTTCTGAGCAGCACTATCAGAATTCAAATAAAGACTCTTATGATCTTGAACCTCGCTTAGAAAAAGCGCGGAGCGGAGGCGTTATGCATGAAAACCGAGAAGTCGCCGAAAACCCTCAGTGTTCTGAAGATGAGGCTAATTCAACTTCAACTACTGACGACCAACTGATGCCAAACATACCGCTTGGTCTGGTCCTCGCCTCTTGTCAGGAATTCAAGGCGTATTCCGAGCAGCCTGTGCGCCATTGGCACGATTTGGTCCGGGTGGCTGATGTGGTCAGACCCATGATGGGTATTTCGCCTTCCGCCTGGGACGAGGCGAAACGATATATGGGGCCCGAAGAAGCATCTGTTGTCGTTGTTGCAATGCTTGAACGGTTTGCAGATATCCGATCACCTGGAGGCTACTTGAGAACCCTATCTTCAAAGGCGGCGATTGGGGAATTCTCGTGTGGGCCGATGATCATGGCCTTGATGCGGCGGGATGCTGCATGATGAGTTCACAGCTGTGAACTCGGCTGACAAGAAGGATAGCTTGGGATGGTTCACAGGTGTGAACTTCGTTCCAACACGGACAGAGGCTGCGCTCGCGGACTTGGCCCGAAACAGGGTGCTGCAGTTACCAGTCACACGGGCAGGTCACCATCTCCAAACAGGTTTGGAAAGAGCCGCTCTCGATAATCCAACGGAAACGCCAACCGAACGGGCGTCTTCGGCGAGGAGGAAGTCAGGTATCCAGCGGCAGTCAGTTTGCTCAGCGTGTTGCGAGCCGTACGCTCCGACGTCTTGAGCACAATCTGCGCGTCGCCTCGTTCCAGTGCGCCATGCCGAAGAACCGCCGAGATTAGTTCCGGCGCTCGCTTGTCATCGATGGTATCTGCAACAAGACGACGATACCGCTTGTCCAATCCGCCGAGATCGAACAGCTTTGCCGAGAACGAGATCTGGTCGAACGTTACTTTCAGGAACCATTCGCTGAACGTCTTCAGTGCCGCCTCGGAAAGGTTGCCGCGCCCGTCGCGGTCTCCACGGCGTGGGCTGTCGGCTAGATCCATCATCCGTTTGTACTCGCCCCGATCGGCCAGCCCGCGGGCGAGCCCACGTGATACGGACCAGAGCCCTTGGCCACCGATCCCCGCTGTGAGGGCCATGGCATGAGACATCAATCTGCTGACGCGCCCGTTGCCATCCGGGAAAGGGTGGATGTAGTTCAGCCGGTGATGGGCGGATGCGATCGCGATGATCCGTCCGCTCGAAGACCGCTCCGCAATCTGAAACCGTTTGTCGAAGTGGTCCATGAATGCCGCGACGCGCGCTGATGAGGGCGGTAGGTGGCGCCCGACCGCGACTTCCCGATCGTCGTCTTGACGCATGCGTCCTGGAACGATGGGCTCTTGTGTTCCATCGGGATGTTCGATGACCCGAAATTCATCAGGCATCTCGTCGTAGAAGCTCTTATGGACCCAAGTCAGGAATTCGATAGATGTTGGGCGGGGCAGGGTGCCCTTGCGATGCATCTCGTCGATGGCCCGTTGAACGATGACGTGGGCCCGGGCCTCAAGGGCGAGAGGGCGGGTTTCTTCCTCAAGCTCGGCACCAGCCAGCGCCCTTTCGATGTCGCGGGGGCGCGTGTTGTGTCCTTCGATCAGGTTAGAGTAGTAGCAGTTCATCACACGGACGAGATCGGCAAGCTCAGCTGCGCTGTCAGGATGCAGCCCCTGTCCCAGCCCGGTGGCTTCCCTCTGGATGTCGACCGAAAGGTCTGCCAATTCTGTGGGCATATGCTCCTCGAAGAAGCAGGGTTCGATTCTGGCGGGTGTTTCCAGCATTTTTGCCGATCTTCTATGTTTGCAAAGAGATTGAAAAATAAGCACATTTCGTATTTCAAAGCAAGCTTTTGCCGATATGCATTGCCGATCTTGGGTGCCGATCTAGAATTGCTGCATGAAATCAATGGCTTCGACAGATGTGCCGGGCTATTCGGCTTTGTTGTGTGCCCAAAGGGGCCGGAGAAAGTGAAAGTGTTCTTCGGGTTTTGTGACTGACGGATGAGGGCCTTTGGGGTCCCTCAGATGGGTCCGGGCCGGGTTCCGGTCTGACTTTCCTGATGAAGGGCATTCCGATGCAAACAGGTGTCTTGCGCGTGTTGCGCGCGACCGCTGCCTCGTGGCGGCGGCATAGAGAGCTGCGCCGAACTGGCCAGACGTTGCTGGCGCAGCGGCTCGAACGCCAGACCGTCCTGCGTGATCTCGGCTATCTCAGGCAGGCGGCGAAGCTGCCGAATGCCCATGTGATTTGCGGAGAGGGCGGCACGTTCATCCATCTCGGTTGGACCACCGTCTCGACCCTCGCGCCGATCGAGCGCTTTCCCTTGGCCACTCTTGCGGTCGCACGAGGAACCCCGTTCATCGATATCCGACCCGTCACCGATGTCATCGCCTTCGCGAACCTGCCGCGTGTGGCGCGGGACGGATCGGTCGACCCTGACTCTTCGGGTCCCGGCAAGTCCGTGTCGCTGACCACCTACATCGACATGGTCGAAGCCCTCGGTGCCAGGATTGCCAACGATCCGCGCCCCTGTCGGTCAACCTGATCCCCATTCCCTCTCACCAAAACTCGAAAGGAGGCCAGCCATGGCCCGTTCCCGCACGCCCAAATTCGATGCCTCCGAGGTTATCACGAACGAAATCATCCGCATTATTGAGCGCGGCGTCCTGCCGTGGCGCAAGCCCTGGACGGCAGGTGGCAGCTCTCGCCCCCTGCGCGTCGGCGGTGAACCCTACCAGGGAGTGAATAACTTCCTGCTGACCATGCGCACCGTGGTGGCGGGCCACAGCTCACCTTTCTGGATGACGTTGCCGCAAGCCAATGCCTTGGACGCAAAGGTTCGCAAGGGCGAGAAGTCGTCTGTCGTCGTCTACTACGGACAAAGCCGGATGAACGCCGCCGATGAGGACGACCGTAGCGACGGGGATGATAGCTCTGAGAAAGCCCGCGTCTTTCGCTTCCAGAAATCCTATCGCGTGTTCAATGCCTGCCAGATCGATGGCCTGCCCGAGAGCTTCTATCCGGACCCCGAGGCAGTGCCTGAATATCCGCCGTCCAAGCCCATCCCGCATATGCAGGCGTTTTTCGACGCCATCGATATCACGACCGTCTTCACGGGAACGGAGGCCTACTACCTGCCACCCGTGGACAAGGTATTCATGCCGTCGATTTCCAGGTTTGAAAACCCGCGGAACTTCTACGGGGTCTGGGCGCATGAGCTGGCTCATGCCACAAAAGCTCCCCATCGACTGAACCGTGATTTCGGGTTCTCGAAGTTTGGCAACACGTCCTATGCGCGCGAGGAGATCGTCGCGGAATTGACCTCGGTGTTCCTGGGTCAGACGCTCGGCTTCACGGCGCATACGCTTGAGATGAATGCCGCCTACCTCCAAAACTGGTTGCGCGTTCTTCGGTCGGACAAGGGCGCGATCTTCCGGCACGCCGCGGACGCGCAGCGCGCCTGCGACTACCTGATCGCTCAATCAGAGGCGGGCAGGGCAGGGGGCAGCGTCGAGGCCGCTTGACCTGCACGTTGCCGCGAAGCGGAAAATGGCAGCTCTAGAGCCCATGTCTACGGAGTTTCATCAATGCAGCGAACGATCAGTCTGAGAACCTCAGAGCAATCGCGCTCCTGGCCCTTCTTTTGCCAGATGATCATCTTCGTTGACCAGTGGGCAACGATTCACGCTCAGACAACCACAGCCGATGCACATCGCCATCTTGTCGCGAAGTGCCGTCAACGCTGCGATCCGACGTGTAAGATCGTCGTGCCATACTTCGGAAATCCGCGCCCAGTCTTTCGTGTCCGGAACAGAGTATGTGGGCAGGCTGGAGAGGGCTTCCGCGATTTCGGAAAGTGGCACTCCGGCACTTTGGGCGACTTTGATCACCGTTACCCGTCGAAGGACCTCACGGCGATAGACACGATGATTTGCGCTGTTCCGCGTAGAGGCTATCAGCCCCTGACGCTCGTAGAAATGCAGCGTCGATATCGGCAAGCCGCTTCGTTTCGCGACCTGACCAACAGATAAATAGCTGTCTGCCATGAGAAACTCCTTGACCTAAACCATTGTTGAGGTTTCAGACATACGGCTGTCAAGGAGATCACGATGGCCGATACGAAACAAAATCCGACTTTCAAGGAAGACGCATTCGTCTCATGGCGTCAGTTCTTGAGCAGCGCCTACACTCCAGCTCTGGCCCTAGTTTGCCTATCTGTCTGGTTGCACGCGGCGGATTCGCTGATCGTGGCAACGATGCTGCCTTCCGTTGTGGCTGAGATCGGCGGGGCCGGGCTGGTTGGCTGGTCGGTCTCGCTTTACGAAATTGCATCTGTCGTTGCCGGAGCGGCAAGCGCCCTTCTGACGATACGCTACGGGCTTCGCACGCCCATGTGCCTTGCGGCGATTGTCTTCGGCTTCGGGTGTTTTCTGAGTGCGGTTGCACCTTCCATGCCCCTCCTTCTGGCCGGTAGGGTCTTTCAGGGCTTGGGTGGCGGCGGTCTGGTTGCCATGGGTTTTGTGGCGGTAGGGGTCATCTTTCCCCGGCGCTACACCGCACGGGCTATGGCCGCTGTCTCGACTTTTTGGGGCGTATCAGCGTTCCTCGGGCCGCTGATCGGCGGCTTTTTTGTAGAGTTTGCAACCTGGCGGTGGGGCTTTGCATTTTTCGGCGGGCAGGCCATCGCCCTCGCCCTCTGGATTTCGCTGCGCCCGGATCACGCACCATCCGATGCCAGTGTCAGAACTGTCTTCCCATGGAGGCGTCTGGCATTGCTCTGTCTGGCTGTGCTTCTGGTCTCCTATGGGGGCGTGGAGATCGAACCGATGCAGACCGCCCTATGCGTTCTTTCCGGGGTCGCCTGCCTGGTCTTGTTCCTTCGGCTGGACCATCGCGCTCAGGACGACCGCTTTCTTCCCTTACGACCGTTTGACATCAGGAAGCCGACCGGATCTGCCCTGCTGATGATCCTGTCGCTCTCGCTTGCCACGATTGCCATCACTGCTTTCGGCCCTCTTCTCGTCGTCGCGATCCACAATGCATCCGCCCTGACGGCCGGATACATTGTCGCCTGT
>JAJFKK010000123.1 GCA_021773245.1 Gammaproteobacteria bacterium
TTGAGAATGGAATCAATTAGCAATTTAAATTTACGCGCTTCTTGATAGCCGTTAATATCAGTTTCAAATTCTATTTTCATTTGAGTGCCGTTGTTTCCATACGTATTCAAAGCATAATTACTCTATAACTTAAGTCAAGCACCGACAGTAGGCGCTTTAGGCGACGGCACTAAATGTTTACATAATATATGATGCGAATACTTCAGAAGCTCAACATAATACTGCTGTTATGTTTCATTTTTTCTCTTGTTAATGCCGAGACAAAAACGTTACGTCTGGCCATTACTACGACGACTGAAAATTCTGGATTGATGACTGTTTTAAATCCAATTTTTGAAAAGGAACAAAATGTAAAAATTTATGAAATTATTGTTGGTTCAGGACAGGCGTTACGTTTAGGCGAAAAAGGTGACGTTGATGTATTGATTACGCATGCGCCAGAAGATGAAAAGCAATTTATAGCATCTGGATATGGATTGAAACGATATCCGGTTATGCATAATGATTTTATTATAGTTGGGCCAGTGCAAGATCCAGCAAATCTAAAAAAAGCGGAATCATTATCTACTGCATTTCATGAACTATTTCATTCCAAGGAAAAATTTGTATCAAGAGGTGATGATTCAGGTACACATAAAAAAGAAATAGCAATATGGAAAAATAATAATCTTGAACCTGATGGTAAATGGTATACCCAAGCTGGGACAGGGATGGGTGCCGTTTTATTATTAGCGAACGAACAACAAGCGTACACGTTAACTGACAGAGGTACCTATCTGGTATTTAAAGATCTTATAAATCTTGAAATATCTTTTCAAAATGATCCGTTTTTATATAATCCATATCACGCTATTGAGGTAAATCCTGAAAAACACAAGCATATCAATCATGCGCTAGCAAAAAAATATATCGCTTTTCTTACAGATAAAAAAACACAAAAAATAATTAACGAATACCAATTTCATGGAGAGCAATTATTTCACCCTGAAATGCTATTTGAAAAAGAAACGGCAAAAATAAAAAGCGAAGAGCGAGAAAAAAGTTTTTTTATTGACGCAATTATTTCCTCATTTAATTTAATTGTTAATTTTGATCGCTCTTTATTTTATGTTGTCTGGACATCATTAAAAGTTTCTTTAATCGCAGTATTAATTGCAGTTTTATTTAGTTTGCCATTGGGTGTTTTTGTTGCACTAAATGACTTTGCAGGAAAAAACTTTTTGCTTGCTTGTCTGAATACTTTAATGGCACTGCCGACAGTTGTTGTTGGCTTATTGTTGTACGGAATTTTAAATCGGCAAGGGTTGTTTGGTGAGTTAGGATTATTGTATACCCCAACAGCAATGGTTATTGGCCAGTGTGTGTTAATCATCCCTATTATATGGAATCTCTGTATATCAGCAGTCAATAGCGCCGATCCGAGGTTGGCAAAAACGTGTACTTCTTTGGGGGCGAGTTATTTCCAACGCAGTATTATTTATATGAGTGAAGTTCGCTTTGCACTAATTGCTGCAATCGTAACAGGCTTTGGCCGCGCAATTGGTGAGGTAGGTATTGCCATGATGCTTGGTGGTAATATTGATGGTTATACAAGAACAATGACAACGGCAATTGCATTGGAAACAAGTAAAGGTGAATTTGAATTTGCATTAGCACTCGGCTTTATGCTGTTACTTGTTGCTTTTATCGTTAACACCGCACTTCAACAATTTCAGTTGAAAATAAAATGAGTACTCTTTACCAATTAAATAACATTAGCTTTTATTATGGCGATACTTCTTGTTCTTCTTTTAGTTTGTCCGATGTTAATATTGAAATTAAAAAATCTCATCTTATTGCTATAGTTGGTCCAAATGGTTCGGGTAAAACCAGTTTGCTGAACATCCTTTCTTTTTTAGAAAGACCAAAAAAAGGAACGTTAATTTACAACGGTAAAAAATTGCATGAACAACACACAGAGCAATTTAGAAAAACAGTTGGTTATGTTCAACAAAGCCCTTACCTTTTGAGAGGTAGCGTTTTTAAAAATTTAGAGCTTGGTCTGAAATTAAGGAATATAGATAAAGAAAGTCGAGTAAAGAAAGTAAATGAAATAACGCAGCTGTTGGGTATATCTCATTTATCAGAAAGGCCAGCACGTTCATTATCTGGGGGTGAAGCGCAAAAAGTAGCGATAGGACAGGTGCTTGTTTTGGAGCCAGAGGTATTAATATTAGATGAACCGTTTACACATCTTGATAAGCAATCTATTCATGAATTAGAACAATTAGTACTTACTTTAAAAAATAATTTAATGAAGACCGTTATTTTTACAACGCATGATCAAATTCAAGCACAATGGTTAGCAGATGATATTTATAGTGTGATTAATGGTAAGGTATTTGAGGCCTATTTGATTAATCTTTTCAGTGGCGTTCTTGATGTAACAAACAAAACCTTTCGCGTTGGAAGTTTATTAATAAACATGCCTGATGGTATAGAACAGGCCGAACAAATTGCAATTGATCCTAAGCAAATTGTAGTTTCACAAGAGAAACTTGATTCAAGCATGCAGAATAGTTTTTCCGGTAAAATAATTGGTATGAGTGAAGAAGATGGAAAAATAAAACTCAATATTGATATTGGCAAAGAAATTCATGCCATTATTACGCATAAAGCATTAGAGAAATTACGACTATCTATAGGCAGTGAAGTGTGGATTAGCTTTAAAAGTTCATCCATAGTGATATTCTAGAAGAAAAATAGTATTGGTGATGATATGGAAGAAGAACTTCAGACACTACAAAAAGCTGCAGATTTAGCTAGCGAAATTGCAGTTAATTACGGCTTTCAATTTTTTGCTGCGCTAGTTATTCTGATTATTGGTTGGCAATTATCGCGATGGATTTCATCTTTAGTTTTGAAATTATGCGAGCGGCTTGGCCTTGATATTACCCTTTCAAAATTCTTTGCTGGCCTTGCAAAAATAATTGTTCTTGCTTTTGTTTTCATAATTGCGTTGGGAAAATTTGGAGTTAGTATCGCTCCATTTATAGCAGCAATGGGTGCAATTGTGTTTGGTAGCACCTTAGCCTTGCAAGGTCCTATTTCAAATTATGGTGCTGGATTGACAATTATTCTTACCCGGCCATTTATTGTTGGCGATACGATACGCATAAATAATGTTGTCGGCATTGTTGAAGAAATAAAATTGGCCTATACCTCGTTAAGCAATGAAGATGGTGAAGTTATTACAGTGCCGAATAATCGGATAATTGGAGAGATAATATATAACTCATCAAAAAATTTGATTGTAGAACAAATCATTACAATTGCTCATGATGAAAATCCAGATAAAGTAATTCAGCTCATCCTCGAACAATTAAATAATCACGAAGGTGTTGTTAGCGAACCAGCTTCTCAAGTTGGAATAGATAAACTTTCAAATTTAGGGATTGAGATAGGTCTTCGTTATTGGATTCCGACTGAAAAATATTTTGAATTGAAATATGACATAAATAAAGGCATCTATAATGCTCTGCAAGCTGCCAACATTAATATTCCTTATCAAAAACAAATTATTCAAGTTGAAAATTCATGACTAAATTAAGTTGTTTAGTCAAAATGGTGACTCCTGGTAATAATAATTGCTTACTTCGGCTGCTATAATTTTGTGATTACTTCAATTAATTTATGGAGAACTAAAAATGGCAACACCAGTAAACACGGTTAATGGTATTGGGCCAAAAACAACAGAGTTTCTTAAAACTCAGAGAATTACGACAGTAGAAGCATTGGTGCAACGAGGTGTTGTTATCTTAGAAAATGCGCCAGGTTTCAATCCAGGTCGAGCAACAACTGTCATGAAAGAAGCTACACAAATGCTTAGTGGTTGTTCTACACAAACAAAATCGAAAACTTCGAGTAAAGTAAAAGCTGAAAAGAAAAACAAAAAAGAAAAAAAGAATAAGAAAAAAGATAAGGATAAAAAATCGAAAGATAAGAAAAATAAAAAGGACAAGAAAGATAAGAAGAAAAACAAGAAGGATAAAAAATAATTTAACTTTTATCGGGAAGAATATATGAAAATCGAAACTATCGCAGTGCATGGTGGTTATTCCCCAGAACCAACAACTAAAGCAGTTGCTGTTCCAATATATCAAACGACATCTTATGCATTTGATAGCACACAACATGCTGCAGATTTATTTGATTTAAAAGTCGAAGGTAATATTTATACACGCATAATGAATCCAACGACTGCTGTATTGGAGCAACGTGTGGCAGAAATGGAAGGTGGTATTGGTGCGTTAGCCGTCGCTTCTGGTATGTCTGCAATCAGTTATGCAATACAAACGATCGCTGAAACTGGTGATAATATTATTTCAACTAGCAGTTTGTATGGCGGTACTTACAATTTATTTGCTCATACATTTCCACAGATGGGTATTGAGACGCGTTTTATTGATGGTGCAAATTATGAACAAATAACATCATTAATTGATGATAAAACAAAGGCAGTATTTTGTGAGTCGATTGGTAATCCTGCAGGTAATGTTGCTGATTTGGAAAAAATAGCTGAATTAGCTCACGCTAAAGGCGTTCCTGTTATTGTAGATAATACTGTTCCTACGCCTTATTTATGTCGACCATTTGAGCATGGCTGTGACATTGTTGTGCATTCATTAACAAAATATATGTCTGGACATGGTTCCAGTATAGGCGGAATCATCGTTGATTCAGGAAAATTCCCTTGGGCGGAAAATGCGGATCGTTTCAAACGTTTAAATGAACCAGATCCTTCTTATCATGGTGTTGTTTATACTGAAGCATTAGGTGAAGCTGCCTATATTGGTCGAGCAAGAGTTGTCCCTTTGAGGAATATGGGGGCGGCAATATCACCAATGAATAGCTTTATGATCATGCAAGGAATTGAAACATTACCTATCAGAATGGATCGGCATTGTGAAAATGCTATTGCAGTTGCAAATTATTTATCTCGTCACGATAAAGTAAGTTGGGTCAGATATGCGGGTCTAGAAGATCACAGTGATCATGAAAACTTAATAAAATACTGTAATGGTAAAGCAGCAAGTATTCTTAGCTTTGGTATTGAAGGTGGCGCTGAAGGCGGCGCTAAATTTATTGATGCACTTGAATTGTTTACACGTTTAGTAAACATTGGTGATGCAAAATCACTCGCTTGCCATCCAGCAACGACAACGCATAGACAACTTTCTCCAGAAGAGCTTGCTAAGACCGGCGTATCAGACGACCTAGTTAGGCTTTCAGTTGGTATCGAACATATAGATGATCTGCTTTTTGATATCGATCAAGCTTTGTCAAAAGTTTAGGAAGTATAGTTTATTTAGATTGCCAATATGTTTAAGAGAGTATTAGTTGTTAATCTAATATTAAGTTTAATATTAATTACGGCCTGTTCTGAATCTAACGATCCGAAAATATTATTTGATTTAGGAAAGTATGAAAAAGCTTTTAAGCTCTGGGAACCTATGGCAGAAGATGGCGATCTCTATGCACAAAATTATCTAGGTATACAATATTACTTAGGACTTGGTGCTGACAGAAACTATAAAAAAGCTAACAGATGGTTTGAAAAAGCAGCTTCAGATGGATTTGCGGATGCACAATATAATCTGGGCGGAATGTATGAGAATGGTGAGTTTGTCGAAAAGAGTTATGTCGATGCGTATAAATGGTTTTATGCAGCAAAAAAAAATGGAAATACTCATGCAGAAAGAAGGATGCAGGCTCTTGGTGAAGAACATAAATTATTCCCAAATCAAATGAAACACGCAGTTGAGCTTGCTAAAGATTTTATTCAGTAGTTATTTTTAAAAACATAAAAATATAGGTAAATAAGTATGCCACTAGTAAATATTTCAATCTTAAAAGGTAAATCTCCCGAATACATTAAAGCAGTTGCAGATGGTATTAATTCGGCGGTAATAGAAACAATGGACTTTCCTGATGACGATCGTTATCAAATTATTCACGAGTGCGAACCTCACTGTTTACAACTGCAAGAGCGTAGCGGCGATAGAGTAATGATGCATCTAACGATGCGTGCGGGAAGATCTAATAAATCGAAGCAGGCCTTTTATGCGAAAGCTGTAGAGAATCTTGCCAAAGATCCGGGCATTGACCCTGCCAATGTTTTAATAACCATTGTGGAAAATCACGATGTCGATTGGTCGTTTCGAGATGGGATTGCTCAGTTTGTTGTTTAGAAAATAACATGAAGTTTATTTATGACGATAAACTAAACTAATAATGATGTTATAAGAATGACGCCAATTGTAGACCTTAATAAAACAGGTATCACTGTTGATGAAAAAGTTTTAGCTATAAAAAGTAATGCCGATGTTCCCGATCAAGATATCGAGTTAACTAACATAAATAAAATTTATTTGGATATGGAGACTCGTTATCTTGTTTGGATGTTTTATTTAATTCTTCACATCTTTATTTTTATTTCAGTATTAGCTGCTAATCTGTCTGTTTTTATAACGTGGTTATTAGTCGTTATTTTTGGTTTTACTGGCTTACGTTTGATGTTGAGTCCACCTTCAAAAATATTCATTATCATAGATATGAATGTAGGCAATCCATTAAAAATACTTTTGAAAGATAGTAAAGACAGCTATTTTGAATTTATCAAAATAGCGAATAAGCAAATCCATATCCCGACAGTTAAATAAAAAGTTGTATTTTTATTTGGCAAATTTGAAAATTTATAATAATTGCTGGCTATGAGTCGTCTACATGGATGTAATCGGTAGAGTCGTGCCGGGTGCAAAGACAGAGAACTACGCTTGCAGTAAACAGTCGAGTAATTTTCGAGGAATTGAATCACCGCCCCCAGCGTTATGAGTCTTAACTAAAATCATTTACTACCAGCTAAAACAGTCACTTATGGTAGATGCCCTGTGCTAAAACTCGGAACACTTGGTGCTAGGTCGGTACTTGCCCTGTCTCAATCTGGCGCAAATATCTATCCTTTGTAATTAGTCATTCAAGTTTCTTGCCCGTATTCCGATACATATATATGCATATTTGCATAAGGAAAAGAAACTACATATAACGCCATGGCTATAGATAAAACACTGTATGACCGTCTAGGAGGAAAACAAACCTTCATTGATGTGCATAAAATATTTTACGATGAAGTCTATGCTCATCCATGGCTAAAAAAGTTTTTCACTGATAAACCACAAGAAATATTGGAAACTCAGCAAACAGATTTTATGATGCAATTGATGGGTGGGCCAAAAACCTACTCAGGAAAAACCCCTAAATTTGCGCACCAGCATATGGTGATCACTGAAGAACTGTTTGAGTTACGTTCACGGTTGCTATCTGAGGCAATTAAGAAAGCGGGAATAAATGATGATTTAAGAGAAGAGTGGCTGGCCGCGGATGGTGCATTAAAACAAGCAATAGTAAAAACCTCAGAAGAAAAATGTGTCCGCGCTTATCCTAATCAAGCTATTCTTAATTTTACAAAGTCCTAAATGTAGGAACATTTTCAGTTTAAAGACTAGTTAAGTAATTTTTATGGGTGCCGGAATGTGGTTTTATTAGTTTGAACTGGTCAGTTTATCAAAATTCTTTTAACGCTCACTAAATACTAAAAGTGAATGGATAGTGTCACGATTATAAAATTACCACGACATATTTCTAATTCGATCAGCAGCTATTTCCAATAGTCCAATCTTAGCTTCTTGAGCAGGGAGATAATCAATTGATTTTAATATGTTCTCACGTTCTCGTTCTATTTCTGCATCAATTAATTGGCGGTCAGGAAGACAACCAGTTGTATTCCTGATATTTAGTATCTTAGCGAACAATCGTTCTTCTGTATTATGTAAAGAATCATTAATAAAGGTATCAAAATTATTTTCATGATCAGATTGCTTCTTATAGTTTTTAATTATTGATTCGCGGACAGCTAGTGCCTTTTCAATACCATCATACATCTCTCCTTTAGTGAGGTGTATTTTACTAAGATAATTATGAACTCCCGCCTTTAGAACGCGTTCAGCGATTTTACTATCATCCATTCCCGTTATAACGACAGTGGCCGGGAAGTTTTCTGATTTCTTATATCTGTTAAACCAGCCCAATCCAGTTTCGCTATTACTTAAATAGTAGTCGAGGATTAACACATCGTACTTTTCCCAATCGAAGTTCAATGGCGGGCATCCTAACCTGGGAAAATCGTATTCCTCAATATCAGCATTGGGAAATAAACTATTTAAACGAACCGATAGCGCTTTTCGGTAATCGATATCATCGTCAATAATTAAAATACTACGGACTTCTGTTTCCATATATCCTTACCAGTTTATGCTCAGTCTATTTGTGTGCATTATTATATATAATAATAGCAGTATGCGAGCCAGTTAACTTTTTAAAACTAGTATTTTAATAGTAATCTTTGATGGTAAGTGTTTGTAATGAATGATTGATCTGAACTGAATTCTTTCACTATTAACTAAAACAGTCACTTACGGTACATGCTCTGTGCCAAAACCTTGTCCATCTATGTTTCATTAAATTTTTCTCAACATTCTCATAATTGATAGGAAGGAATAAAATATATCCCTTCTCTTTTTCGATATAATGTTTGTTATACAGAACATCACTTTGCATAAATAAATAAAAAGGTGGCAGTAATGCGTTGGTCTTATTTTATTGTTATTCAGTGCCTGATTATATTTGTAATGATCGGTATCTTTTATATTCATCAGGATAAAGTGATTGTACTCAAAAAGCCTCCAGAATCTATTTCACAATGGTATAAACCACAAAACAAACGTCAGGTATGGTTGCACACCATGTTTAAGTTACGACGTGAAATGTTAGCAATTAAGATTTATGCAAAAACCCAGAATGATGAAAATCTGGAAAAATGGGTAGAAAAATTAAATAAGGATTACTATGAAATTGGAGAGATGATGCCTGAATGGAAAAATAAACTAGATTTAATCTCTGTTGCTGACATACAAAAAAGTATTAAAGAACAACGCTATGATGAGGTAATTCATGCTTTGGATGAATTAGATAAAAGTTGTCAGTCTTGTCATACGGATTTTCGTGCAACGACAGCAACAATATATCGGGCGCCTGATTTTTCAGAGATGAAGATTGATGATTCAATAACATTAATTTCACATATGCGTACTATGAGTAAACAAGTGAATCAGATTAAGATTGCTTTTGCTGATAGTAGATTGGATGCAGCGCTATCAGCTTTGTCTGAATTAGAAAAAGGGATGAACAATTTAGGTGGTATCTGTATTAACTGCCATAAAGATGCTTCGAAAGAATTTCCCAATGAAGAGATGATTCAAACTATGGCAGATTTAAAACAAAGCCTTAAAACAGGTTCTTTAAAAGAGCAGGGTAAAGCTTTGGGTACTTTGGCAGTTTTAGCTTGTGCAGAATGTCACGGTACCCATCGTTTGACTTATGATGCAAAAAAACTTCTTAGCAATAAGAAGAGCTGGGGCGAGCTTCTCAAACACTCTTTTTAAGGCTATAAAATTAGAATATCCTGAAAGCGTTGATAGATGGTGGCTATGGGTCGTCTACAAGGATCTAGGAGGTAGAGTCGTGTCAGGAACAACGACTCAGGAGACAAAGATTGAAGAATTGAACCACTGACCCTAGCGTTACCTTGTACACTTGAAGTTGAATTGGTGTTCATCCCGGCTCAATCTGACACATTTTCTCTTGTTAACTAATCAATATAGGGTAGTAATATTTGAGTATATATAGTCAAAATCTATCAGTTCTTACTCAGTGTTTTTATGTCTGCTTTTAGTCTAAGTGAAAAATGTTAATATTCAGCTACCGATTAAAAGCGGACATATACAATATATATGGAGCTTTACATGATTATAAAACTAGCATCCAGAGCAACATTTATAATTTTCATAATATTTAGTTTTAATTTAGCTTTAGCGGAAGAGAGAGGGAATATATGTTTATCTAACACTTGCGTAGGAGATAAAATCGATAGTGTAGTTAACTCTGAGAAGTGGAGTACAGTAAAAACATTACAAGGGGAAGGTTATCAAAGTGATATGGATTGGTTTCATAGTCAACAGCAGTATGAGCCACAAGATCTTTTAAAGGGCCCTTCTGATGTTGTTAGCAAACTTACTCATTATATGAATCTTGCTAGTCTTGGTGTTGGTGAAATACATTTAGATAAAGCTGGTCTTGAATTATTATCTGAAGTTAACGCAGTTTGTTTCCCTGTGGTTTTTACTGCGTCATATGAGTCGGATGGTGGGAGTAACTCTACCGTAAGACTCAAGTCTATTCCTTCATCGAGCAAAGGAGACAAACAAACTATATTGGTAGTATCAGTTGAACGAAAATATAGTGCAAAGAATAAGATTGAAGCGCGTTCATTTGAAGCAGCATTAAAAAATAAATATCCGGGGTTAGCATTGGGCTATGATGCTAAGAAAAATCCTAATTGGTCTTATCGAGTTAGGAATAGCACAGATATTGTTCTTATTGGAAACGACATAAGTATCATTCCACAAGAAATTATTAAAGCGAATTATGCTGATCTTCTTTATAAAAAAACTGAATGTTCTTCTAAAGTATCGATCGATTGAGTGTCGATAGATATTAAGTATGGGAGAGCTAAAAATATTAATGCTCTGAAAGCGTTGATATATGGTGGCTATGGGTGGAATTGAACCACCGACCCCAGCGTTATGAGTGCTGTGCTCTAACCATCTGAGCTACATAGCCATTGTTTGATTTCTGGCCTTCTTCATATGTATACGAAGAAGGAACGGGATTGTCTTTTCTCTGGAGGGACTTGTCAAGAATAGGATTACCGGAGTCCTTCAATTATCTCCTTCAACCTCTTTAGTCAGCGGGTGCCAAAGATGACCATGGTTTTGCCAGATACTGCGATCAAATGATCATCTTCCTCTAGGCTTTTTAGTACGCGCCCGACCATTTCACGGGAACAGCCAACAATTCGGCCCAATTCCTGTCGAGTTATTCGGATTTGCATGCCGTCTGGATGGGTCATGGCATCCGGTTCTTTGCATAAATCCAGTAAAGTGCGGGCAACACGTCCTTTTACATCGGTAAAGGCTAAGTCACTGACTTTACGGCTAGTACGCCGTAGACGCAGCGCCATTTGCGACGCAATGGAAAATAGTAGTTCTGGAAATATGGTGTGTAAGTTTTGTAGTTTTTCGTAGCTGATTTTAGCTATATCTGATTTTGATTTTGCACGAACAAAGGCCGTTCGGTTACTGTTGTTAGCTTCCGAGAAGAGTCCAATTTCTCCGAAAAACTCACCCGCATTTAAATATGCCAAAACAATTTCATTAGCTTTACTATCTTCTATCATCACGGTTACTGAACCACTGATGATGTAATATAAATCATTAGAAGGGTCACCTTCTTTAATGATTAATTGTTTGGCGGCATAGGTTTTGTGGTGGCAATGTTCAAGAAATCGAGTTGTAATTGAATCTTCTTCTTGAGAAGTTGGAATTGCCATAATTGTTGTCCCCCGACGATTCACGGCTGCTAACTGAGTATTAACTATGTTACTCTTTTCTCAGAAAATCAACTGCTTGGGGTACTAAATTGGAGATTAAGGTTAGTTGGGCTGGTGAAGCTGCTTTTATTGGAGAATCAGGCTCGGGACATAAGGTTGTAATGGATGGGCCTCCTGAAGGTGGTGGACGCGATTTAGGGCCACGACCAATGGAGATGTTACTGTTGGGAACAGCTGCTTGTAGTAGCTATGATGTTATTTCTATCTTGAAAAAGTCGCGTCAAAATGTCAGCGATTGTAATGTTGTGATTAGTGCAGATCGTGCAGAAAGTGAACCAAAAGTGTTTACTAAGATTCATATCCATTTCAAAATTTCAGGTATTGATTTAAAAGAAAAACAGGTGGAAAGAGCCGTTTCCTTATCCGCTGAAAAATATTGCTCCGCTTCAATTATGCTTGGCGCTACAGCAGAGATATCACACGATTATGAAATTTTAGAAGCGGAAGGTGCTTTGTAGCGGTTTTCGTTTAATTGTTCAGCAACACGTTTTAGCAAGTTAGACTCGTCTTCTCCCTTGCGCCATGATGATACTGCGATTGAAGTTGGAATTTTTTTGTGATTCTCAGGTAACTTAAAACGATTCAGCTGAAATTTTATTTTCCTGGCAAGTTTATTTGCTGCTTCTTCACCTGTTTCTGGCAGGATGAGAAGAAAATCTGACATATTCCAATGACCCACATCATCGACCCAACGAAGCTTGTCTCTGAGGATCATGGCTATAGCATGATTGATACTTTCGTTATTTACATCTGAATCAGGAGACACTCTTAGCATAATCACGGAAAGTGGATTGAAGTAACGCCGACTTCTAGAAACATGCAGCGATAGTTTCTTTAAAATACCATGACGCGTGTATAAGCCTGTTTGTTCTTCTACTTGTTCAAACCCAAATTGAATTTGGTCGTCTGAAAGATTTTTAAACTTAACTAGGCAACCTATTTCAGAAATATCATCAAATTCAGACTCTAATGTTTTTGATAGATAATTAAAATTAAAGAATGTGTCAGTGCTAGGACTATTAATATGTTGTCGGGCAATTCTTTCTGATATTGGAAATATATTTGTGCCAGGCAATTCTGAGCGCATATGACCAATCAGCTGTCTTGCTTCGAGCCCAATCTGTTCGCAGAGTGTTTTATTCACCCATATGATTCTATTATCAGAGTTGACAAGAAAAATACCAACGGGCATTAAATGAAGTATTGATAACACGTTATCTGAATTTAAAGTTGGTAGTTGAATCACGGCGACACCCTATTAAGTTATGTTTACTTTGCTTAAAAGTTATATCGACTATTTAGTCAGAAGCTTTAGCAGTTTCTAGGTTTGTTTGTGGGGCTGGAATGGAAGAGTTTATATTAATAAAACATAAGTGAAGGACTGACTAATCCTTTACAAACAAAGGCTTAGCTGAGTTACTCGTTTTCACTAAAATGATGTGTGTTTTGTTTGATATAGTAATTTATTCGGGATATTCGGTTCGCATTATCATGGCTACCGGGCCAGTGACTATTTTATGAAATAGGGAAGATTGGCGGTTTGTGTCTGTTTTTTTGTAGATGTGTTTGAGATGAGTACGAACTGTAGAAATACTGATATGTAATTTTTTAGCTGCGGCGTCAACATCAGGGTTATCTAATAAGCTTGATACAACTCGCGATTCAGCGGGCGTTAAATTGTAGACCTGGTTCAGGACATCTTCGAGTAAAGGTGTATCTTTTTTCTCGGGATTTACTTTATTTTTATCAAGAGCAAACCTGACGGTTGTTTTTAGATCAATATCTCTTAACGGTTTATTAATATACCCATAAGGGTTAGTCATTTGTGCGCGTGCTAGAGTTTCATCATCATTATGAGCAGTAACATAGATGATCGGTATCGATAAGTTTTCCATAATAACATTCGCGCAATCAATACCATCCAGACCGTCACCTAAATTAACATCCATTAAAATTAAATCAGGTTTTATTTTTTTTGATTTTTCTATTGCTTCAGTGCCAGAACAAGCAATATCAGGGACAAGGAAGCCAAAGTTTTCGAGGTAAAGTTGCATGACCTTCGCTGTAGTACGATCATCATCAACAACGAGTATCCTTTCTTCGACCATAATTCCTCCATGAATTAATATTTAAATGGTTCAAGAACTACATTATATCGAATTATTTGAAAAATATACTACCTTGAATTAGGTATGCTTATACATTTTCTAGATAATTTTTGGATTCTGAGCACGTTTTATATAAAAACTATATATTCCATCAGATACATTGAACTTAATAATCTCATGTTCAGTTCGTGCGCAATAAGCTTCAAAGTCTACTTGAGAATGAGGATCGGTAGCTTCTACAAAAAGAATTTCATCAGCCTCCATTTTGTTTAAGAGTACCTTTGTCTTCAGGATAGGTAGGGGACAATTCAATCCCTTGGCATCAAGGGATTGATCAAATTTAATCTGATTGTCTGTTTCTGTACTCATCTAATAGGCTTTTACTAATTGTTATAATCTATTGTATTAAAAAGAAGCTTGTAACCCAACTGTTAATGCTCTACCCATGATTGGGGCACGATCTTTGATGAAAGAAGTATGTAAGCGTCCATCCTCATCAAGCAAGTTTGTAGCTTTGGCAAAGATATTCAAGCTCTGGTCACCTTCAACGACATTATAATTTGCGTTGAGGTCTAGCACAGAATAACCACCTGTATCGGTTTCCAATGCAGCATTATCATTCTGTGCGAGAAAATTTGTTAGATCTATCCCTGCACGAAATTTATTGTATTGGTAATCAAAGCCACCACCGATTCTTGCTGGTGAAATACGCGCTATATTCTCTCCATTTTCTCGTTCAGCACGAACATAATCACCGAACAAATTAAAATTTAGTTTGCCACTGCTGCCCGAATATAAATTGACCGTACTTGCCAGTTCAATGCCGTAGAATATAGTGTCATCTTGTTGGAATTGCACTGACGTAAATTCGCCTCCTGCTGCTATGGCACCAGTTTCATCAACTAAATCAACAACACCATCATTATTAGTATCGAGACCTTGTAAAAAGATAAAGTCTTCAATGTAGTTTGCGAATAGATTGATATTCCATTGCACTATACCTTCTTCATGCGCCACTGAGAGGTCGATGCTATTTGCTGTTTCGACATTTAGTCCTGATTGTCCTCTCTCAAAAGTAGCTGTTGCTACATGCGGACCATTAGCAAATAATTCTTCAGCAGCAGGAGCACGTTGACCACGACTAATATTCAGACCAAATGCAGTGTCTTCGATAAAATGCCAATGAATACCAGATGAGATACTATACATATCATTGCTAACTGCTACAGCATTAGTAGGATCACTTTCCTGGTGTTCATAGCGGCCACCGACTTCAAAATGTAAATCATCAGTGATATCGGTTTCTTCTAAAATAAATAATGCAAATGTTTCGGTGTTTGTTTTTGGCAAAAAGGCTTCATCTCCAACAGCACTGATATCGCGATAGCCAAATTGCGAGCCAATAACACCATTGAAC